>PUON01000013.1 GCA_003552125.1 Dehalococcoidia bacterium
ACAAGCGAGCGGATGGGCTGTGATACCATGGTTTCCATAGCTTCGGACAGCAGGGAGAGCATGGCCACAGGCATCATACTGGTCGTCGATGACGAGCCCAAGGTGTGCGAGTTGCTGCGAGTTTATCTGGAGCGAAGCGGCTATGGCGTTCGTTGTGCCGGCGATGGTGCGATCGCACTTCAGGAAGCTGAGCGACGACGACCCGACCTCGTTCTTCTTGACCTCAATCTGCCCGGAATGGATGGGATTGAGGTATGCAAAGTGCTACGCCAGCGTTCCAACGTGCCCATAATTATGATTACCGCCCGGGATGAAGAGGCAGACCGTGTAGTGGGTCTGGAATTGGGTGCGGATGATTACGTCACCAAGCCGTTCAGTCCGCGTGAAGTGGTGGCAAGAGTCAAGGCCGTTCTCAGGCGTCACAATCTCTCGGTCGATGACCGGCACCCCCTTACCCTCGGTGATCTCGTCGTCGATCCGTCCCGCCATGAGATTACCTACCAGGGGAAGCAGTTGCACCTCACCTCCAGAGAGTTCGCCATAATCGAATACCTTGCACGCAACCCGGGCCACGTGTATTCGAGAACACAACTGCTCGATCATGTGTTCGGCATCGATTTCGAAGGATACGAACGCACCATTGATGCTCACATTAAGAACATCCGGCAGAAGATGCTAGAAGCTGCCCCTGACGATTCGACGCCCTTGACCACGGTGAGAGGGGTTGGCTACAAACTGGAGTCGATTTCTAATGCGCAGTCTGACTCTGAAACTTAGCGTCCTTTTCGTGCTGGTTTCGCTGGTCGCGGTGCTTGTCGTTGCTCTCTGGGTCGGGCGGACGGTCGAATCTGAATTCGCTGCTTACTGCAAACAGGTGTGCCTGGATGCCTCCTGTGAGGCACATATGGGAGGCAATGGCCCCCGGGGTCGCCCGGTAACAGGCGACCTTGAGGCAGCATACCTGGATGCGATCAGGACTTCGTTGTGGCAGGCGGCTCTTGTTGCGGGCATCATTGCCATTGGGCTCGCCGCCCTTTTCAGCGGACTCATCACCGGCCCGGTCAACAGTCTGAAGGTGTCGGCGCAACGAATACGTGATGGCGATCTTTCACAGAGGGTCACCCCTCAGACGCGTGATGAGATAGGAGAACTCGCGGTTGCGTTCAACAGCATGGCTGAGCGGCTCGAAGAGAACGAGAAGAGACGCAGGCAATTGCTGGCAGACATCGTCCACGAATTGAGAACACCGCTCAGTATCATACAGGGCAACCTTGAGGCATGGCAGGACGGTGTGGTAGCGCCGACTCACGAGACGATCGCCCCGGTTCATGAAGAAGCAGTATTGCTGGCCCGCCTCATCACAGACCTGCGCGATCTCTCTCTTGCTGAAGCAGGACAGTTGAGCCTTCAGCGCGAGATCGTCGATATAGCCGCCCTGGTGTCATCCATCACGACGACACTACGGGAGTGGACCGCATCTCAGAATATACGCATCGACCTGGAGTCTCCAGATGACGCTCCGAGAGTATGGGCTGATCCGATTCGTATCGGGCAGGTGCTACGGAATCTACTGGACAACGCAATCAGGCACACGCCCCGAGGTGGCGTGATCGAAGTCACGATCGAGAGGAAGCCCGACTCGTTCATCACCATTTCCGTAAGCGACGCCGGATCGGGAATCGCTCCCGAAGACCTGCCGCACGTGTTCGAGCACTTCTACAAGGTGGACCCCGCGCGTGAGCGCAGTCGGTCTGGCTCAGGTATCGGACTGGCAATTGTGAAGCAACTCGTCGAGGCTCATGGAGGTTCCGTATCGGTTGAGAGCTCTCAAGGCTCAGGAAGCGTCTTCACGTTCATGCTCCCTCTGGCCGAGCCGCGCACCACGCCCCCACAGGGACCGGGGCGTTCGTATGAGACTTGACCTCCACTTTCCTACGGTGTAGCTTCTTTCAACGCGAATTTTCGGGAGGCGGGCACATGGAAGCTGTCCGAGTTCTCATAAACTCACCTCTGTTCGAGGATGCATTGCCCCGAATAGCAGCCGTGGATCCCCGAATAGAGGCAGTACATATCGGCAGTCTCATCAAGGCTGAGTCGGCAGGGGACACGGCGGCGACGCAGAAGCTGGACACGTTGCTCCAGTCGGCAGAGGTGGTGGCCGGACTGAGACTACCCAAGCAACTCGTAGAACGAGCACCAAACCTTAAGTGGGTACAGCTCACCAGTGCAGGTGTTGACCATGCACTCGATGAAGGCCTCAGGTCGAGCAGCGTCACGCTCACCAATGCCGCGAACCTCCACAGCTTCGCCATCGCCGAGTTCGCGGTTTCCGCATGCCTCGCACTGGCCAAGAACATCCGTGAGTGTTACCGGCAAAAGGAACAGCGCCTCTGGGAACCTTATAATCCAACCATCCTGCGGGGCAAGACCATGGGCATTGTAGGCTTCGGCCATATTGGCAAGAGGGTTGCACGAATAGCCAAGGCCTTCGAGATGTACGTGATCGGCGTTCGCCTCTCCCAGATACACCCCGGAAAGGCGCGTCATGCGGACGTCCTGCTACCGCCCCTGCAATTCGAGCGACTGCTGATGGAGAGTGATTTCGTGGTACTTACTCTCCCGCTGACACGACTGACCCACCACATGATCGGCGTAGCACAACTGGACGCGATGAAGCCTTCTGCCTATTTGGTGAATGTATCCCGCGGTCCAATTGTAGATGAGCGGGCTCTTGCGATGGCGCTGCAGGTCCAGTCCATCGCGGGAGCCGCGATGGATGTGTTCGAGAGCGAACCACTTCCTGTGAGCAGCCCTCTGCTGGATCTACCCAACTTCTTCTACAGCCCTCACATCGCGGGGTGGCTGGCTGAGTATCCGGAAATGGTGCTGGAGGTGTTTACGGACAACCTCCGACGATACCTGTACGGACAGAGACTTCGCAATGTTGTTGATAAACAGCGCGGATACTGATATCGATCCCCCTAGCTATCCCGGAACGAGATTGATGCCGTATGTCGCCAGCACCAGTACCACAATCCAATGTGCCAAGGAGGTTAAGCCATGGAACCCATAAACGTATTAGTCAGCGACGAGATCGCAGAGGACGTGGTGCCGGAGATTGAGGCCATCGATCCGCGAATCAACGTGACGCACATCGGTCGTCTGCTCTCGGCTGAACAACAGGGAGATCAGAATGCCACGTCCCTTCTCGATGGACTTCTGGCCAACGCCGAGATCTACGCCGGCATTCGCGTACCGTCGGATTTGATCCGTCGGGCGCCCCGCTTGAAGTGGGTACAGGTAACTCGAACGGGCGTGGATCGGGTGTTGCTGGATGTTGAGTTTCGTGACAGTCCTGTCAAACTCACCAACGTGAGAGATGTTCATAGCTATGGGCCGGCGGAACTTGCCATTCAAGCCTGTCTAGTACATGCCAAGGGGACCATCGAGTGCCACCGCCAGAAGCAGGCCCAAGAATGGAATGCTTTCCAGACAACGGTGCTCAAGGGCAGCACCATGGGAATCGTGGGCTACGGCGGCATCGGTCAGCGGGTGGCTCGAGTGGCCAAGGCTTTTGAGATGTGGGTCATAGCCGCGCGGCGCTCTGCCAAAAAATCCACCAAGGCGCGGTTCGCGGACGTGCTGCTACCGATGACGGATATGGATCACCTCCTGATAGAGAGCGACTTCGTCGTACTGGCCACTCCATTGACTCCGGACACGCACCACATGATTGGCAGGAAACAGCTATCGCTCATGAAGCCGGAAGCACTGCTGGTGAACGTTTCACGGGGGCCCGTGATTGACGAGCCCGCCCTTGTCTCAGCGCTGGAGACCAATCAGATCGCAGCAGCAGCACTGGACGTTTTCGAACAGGAACCGCTTCCAAGAGAGAGCCCTCTGTGGACGCTTCCCAACGTGATCTTCAGTCCGCACATCGCGGGTAACGTTCCCGCGTATCCCAGGATGGTGCAGAATCTGTTTATCGAGAACCTGACAAGATATGTCCGTGAAGAAGCACTGAGAAACGTGGTGAACAAACGTCGTGGGTATTGAGGTCCGAACTTGTCCGTTGCAATGGGCCCGCAGACGTACCGTCTGCGGGCCACCCATCTGAAGCGGGATACCGACTGGAACGCCGCCGCGCAGGTGCACCTTTGACAAGCATGAGGCATCCCGGTAGAGTGACACACGTAGGAGAAGTTAAGACATGACCACATGGAAACCCACAGTCGCCGGGGTCCTGGAAATCGTAGCCGGAGCACTGCAACTGATGTCAGGAGCAGCAGTCGTGCTGGTGGCTGGTCTTTTCGCCGGAGGAATGACCCTCGGGGACGTTCCGGAGGCCATCCTCCTGGTGCCGCTTCCACTGATAAGCTTCATCGGACTGCCCATGATCCTGCTGGGCGTGGTTTCTCTGCTTGGGGGGATTAGTGCGCTCCAACGAAGACGGTGGGGGCTGGCACTGGCTGGAGGAGTCTGCGCACTGCTTTTCTCCACCGTGATTGGAGTCCTGTCCATTGTCTTCGTGACGATTTCGCGAGAAGAGTTCTGACGAGCCACCAGACGTCACGAGACGGAAGAGACCCGGAGTCGCGAGCACGCATGTCTGAAGTCACCAGATCACCGCAGCATTCCTGGAAGCCCGTTGCTGGTGGCGTGCTCAGCATTGTGGCGGGTTCTTTCAACACCTCGGCCTCTCTCGTTCTCCTCGCAATTGGAGGCACACTGTCAGGAATACTCGCAGCAATTGGAAGCCCGACATTTCTTCGTTTTGTGATCCTTCCCGTATTCGGAAGCGCCGCTATGCGCCCATGCTTGCCATGGGAGTGATCGCTATCATAGGCGGCGCGTATGCAATCCGTCGACGGGCGTGGCCAATGGCACTGGCGGGTGCGGTATGCGCCCTGTTCCAGTCTCCAGTGACCGTCATCGGGGTGCTGGCAACGGTCTTCATCGTGATAGCGAAGGATGAGTTCGACTAATACCGACAGTTCGGGAGGTATAGCTATGCAGAACAGATGGAAGCCAACTGTCGCAGGGGTCCTGGCAATAACCGGCGGAGCACTCATACTGCTGTTCGCGTCCATCATTTCTATTTCCCTGGCCTTTGCTGCCTCATTCAGAAGCGCAGTCGCAGTGACTATTCTGTTCGGCGGACTGTATTTCGCCGCAGGGATAGTCGCACTGATCGGAGGAATCTCCGCGTTGCAGCGTCGACGCTGGAGCCTGGCACTGGCCGGATCAATCTGTGCCATCCTTCCTCCCGCCACGATGCTGGGAATCGCCAGCATCGTCTTCATCGCTATAGCGCGAGAGGATTTCACCATTGTTCGGCCTCGTGGATTGGCTGCGACCGCTGAGAGACCAGACACACTGGCTGAAACCTCCACGAACACACCTGATGCCAGCGGCACAGATTGCGAAGAACAAGACGCCTGAACCGCGCTGAGCACGTGAGATGACACCAGAATGAACGGGGTCGCACGCCGGTGACGTTCCTTACGCGTTCCGACGATGACACTTATCGAGGAAACGCTGGTGGTACTCTTCAGCACGCCAGAATGGACCGGCTGTCACTATCTCGGTAACCACCGGAGAACTCAGTCGCCCGGACCGTTCGAGTTCGTGCTTGGAGGCCTCGGCACTGGATCTTTGTCCTTCATCGTGGACAAAAATCGCAGAACGATACTGCGTGCCGACGTCAGGACCCTGCCGATTCAATTGAGTCGGATCGTGAGTCGACCAGAACACATCAAGAAGACTCTCATACGACACAATTGCGGGATTGTATGTCACTGAGACCGCTTCCGCGTGACCCGTCGTTCCGGAACACACCATCTCGTACGTGGGATCGCTTACGTGCCCACCGGTATATCCGGACACGACGTCGACTACACCTCTTACGTCCCTGAAGGCCTGTTCAACTCCCCAGAAGCAGCCTGCTGCGAACGTAGCAGGCTTGAGCGTGGGATCCTGTCGCAGATCCACACTGTCGCCCTTCGATCCACTGTTCATGATCATGTAAGAATCCCTACGCAAGATTGACGTCTAGTTCAGCGCCGGGAATGGTGGCCTGTTGCGTACCCGCCGATCCTTCAATGCCCGGTCCCGGAGTCGTATTAGCGACGCCATGAGTTGCTTCCGATCCTCATCGGAAAGACACTCAAGAATCTGCTTCACAGACTCACGCTGGAACGTTTTGGAACAGATATCGCGGCCGTATTCGGTGAAAACGATGGAAACCGCGTTCTTCCGGTCAGGGTCAGGGACCCTCTTGATCAGACCATCCCTCTCCATACGGGACAACAGTCCGGAAATCGAATGCGGCTCTCGCACGAGCCAGCGGGCTATGTCCGCAGGGCGTGTGCGACCGCCCATGGTATGAATCACGAATAATACGCCCGCTTGGACGGTTGACACACCATACTGTTCAAGTTCAAGCTCCCGCGCCTTGTAAATCGCGTTCCTTGTCTGCTCCAGAAGCAACCACAGCGCCTGGTCTTTGTCATCGCACGGATAGTGCGTCTTCTTATTTGCAGCCACGTGCATTCCTCCCGATGTAATCAGGGCCCTATTGGTCAACAGCGAGGCCAACTCGCGGACCAATCCACAGAGTATAGTCGTACCCGACCATCAATGGATTCTATCAGGCCTCTGCGCAATAGTCCACAACGATTATATCGTATGCGAACTGTTTCTTCCAACGGGCTGCTCGCATCACAGCTGTGCCATGAATCGCCTAAGCCGAGTCAGCGACTGATCACTCCCCTCAAGTTGTCCATCATTACTTACCTCAACCTGCCAGAAACGTCTTAACCCCTCCTGGCACGCGGGCTTAAATACGCTGGCACTCCACGCCCGGCATGAATACGGCCTGACTTCGTAAATGCCACACAACGCACCTTCGCGCCCCGCCCCATTCAGGAACACACACCCCTTTTCGTCGTGTCGTATGAGATGGCTTCTCGGATCGCGCCAGCGCGTATCACAATACCGGCCAACCCAATCCCAGTATTCCACGCCCATGTGATGTGCTATGAGTTCCGCTTCGGCTCGCGTGATACGAACCTGGTACACATCGCAGCATACGCCACACCTTATACATAACAGATCCACGGGTTCCTCGGCGATCCGTTGTACGCCATCGGTATCACTTGCAGGCAGACGACAACACACGTCAGTCTCGTTCATCTTCTTCTCTTGACTCCTGGTAACGGTTTCAATATTGTGAGCGACATAGTATATAGGCTACCGGTGATTCAGTCGCACTGCAGATCAACACCGCCCGGAGAAGAAACGGCCTGTGCAATAGGAGGAACAGGAATTGCGGCCGCGACGGCTACTCCACAGGCCGTCGGCGCACCAGGAGTGAACGTGAATATGAGTCCGAAACACTTCCATACGACCTCGCAGAGATCCGAAAAGGTACTGAACACAATCTCCTGGGATACATTTCCGCGACAGTTCAAGCAGATACCTTATGTGGTCCTGGGGACTTGTATGCCACACCAGGACCAGGCACGATATGATGCTGCCAGGAGATGCGGAGATCGTTCCTGCCAGGAACACAGGGATTCCTGGCCGACACGAGTGGACGCGCAAGGGATCGTCGTCGGGATCACCGGCGATCATGTTCTGCCAGACGGGAGCGAGCGACAATCATGAACCAGGAACCTGCAATCAAGCTCATCAGCCTGCGGGATGCAGCCACCCTCATCAGCAATGGCAGCCGGATCCATCTCGGTGGTATGGCAGTACACAACCATCCGATGGCATTCGTATACGAACTGATTCGGCAGGGCACAACAAATCTCACCATAGTCAGCCACGTGAGCGCCAGCGACGTGGACCTGCTTATTGGTGCAGGCCATGTGAATCGTTTGGAGTTCTCTTACGTCGGCCTTGAGGAATTCGGCACTGCTCCCTGCTTCAGAAGGGCCGTCGAGGAAGGACAGATTGAACTGGCAGAGTACAGCGAGCCGGTCGCATTCGAGCGTTTCGCATGCAGCGCACGGGGTATGCCCTTCTTCCCAACTCGTGAGATGATCGGAACTGATCTCCCCCGTGTAAATCCTGACATCAAGCAGATTTCAGACCCATTCGGCAGTGGCGACTACCACGCAGTATCCGCTGCAGAGCCCGAGTGGGTCATCATACACGCACCTGCAGGCGACAAGTATGGGAACATTCTGTTCTTCCCGAACCGCCAATTACCGGAGGATCTGGACATCACCGCTACCCGCTCCTCTGCCAATATCATCGTAACCGTGGAGCAGATTGTGGCTCACGAAAGGGTCAAGCAGTTGCCATATCTCAATCTGGTGCCCCGGTTCAGAACCACCGCAGTAGTCGAGGCCCCATTCGGAGCGCATCCGTATTCGTGTCTGCACGTCTACGATCAGGACAGGGAGCACCTTGCACACTATGCGGCCGTTGCGCGTACCGTCGAGGGCTTCTCGGGATATCTGGAACACTACGTCCACGCCGTGGAAACGCATGACCAGTACCTGGAACTGATAGGCGCAGCCAGACTGGCAAGGCTGCGCCAGATCGGAGGGGCATGGTGAACCGACATCCTCCCAGCATCTACGAAATAATGGTGTCCGTTATCTCCCGTGAGTTGCATGACGATGAATTATGGTTTCTCGGGCTTTCCACCGGTCCACAAACGATCCTTCTGCTCACGCGTCTCCCGATCGTTGCCATGGCGCTTGCGCAGAAGACACACGCACCCAATTCGTGGATGCTTGTTGCGGGTTGGATCATGAACCCGGATGTCAGCAAAGTTCCTACAGGGATGGAGAGCGAGTTCGGCACATCACTTGGTAACTGGCCGGCGGAGGCGTTCAACAACAGCCACTGTATGTCGTACGTCGCAGCCCGTCACGAAATCGACGTCGGCTTTGGCTCCGCAGCCCAGGTGGACAAGTACGGAAACTGCAATACCGTAGCCATCGGGGACTACAGGCGCCCCAGGGTCCGTCTCATCGGGCCTGTCAATCAACCAGGTCACTTCTCGCTCTTTGGCAGGGAAATCATTATCATGCCACACGAGAAGCGGAACTTCGTTGACAGGGTCGACTTCATCTCCGGGGCAGGGTATCTTGAAGGACCGGGCTGTCGTGAGCAACTCGGCTTGCACCGCGGAGGTCCCTGTATGATACTGACAGACAAGGCCGTCTTCCGCTTCGATGAGAACACAAGACTCGCTCGACTCGAGTCGATTCATCCCGGCATCACGGAGGCAGAAGTCCTCGCGGAAACCGGATTCAAACACGACTACATCCCCCACACACCCGTAGTCACGCCGAGCCCCAGCGAAGAAGACCTGGCCCTGATACGAGAGAGTATTGACCCGAGCGGCGTCCTGCTGCCACGTGCGACCGGGTAGCCTGTCGCCTCAGAAGAAAAAACCCAGCCTCCGTCTTCTGAGGCGTGCATCCAGTGTGGATTTTCCCGCGTCTGTCAGATAGAGTTCCGCCCCCACGGAGGTGATGAGCCCTTCCTCAAACAACTCTTCAAGTATCCCGTCGACATGTTTGCGATAGTCGAATCCCGCAGCCGGGCTTCTATACGTTGCGTAGGGCAGGTCGTCCGGGGTGAATGTCTGGTCGTACCGCAGTACCAGATCCCGGCGATTACTGACCTCTTTGAGCGTCATCAGGGTCCACGTCGTGAAGAAGTTCCATCTGTGCCGATCGAAACCCCTCTCATATTCTGCATCGCTGGAGGCCACTCCCACATCGGTACGTGCGACGTGCGAAATCTCGACCGCAAGTTCGACTGAGGAGCGCAGGATAAGCACTCCGATAAGCAGTGAGACCACAGCGTCTACTGCGAACACGCCGACTGTCGCGAACACCAGACCAACAAGTACCGCTCCAGCCTGCAGCACGTGACTTCTGCTATCCACCGATTGCGAAATCAAAGCGAGACTCCCTCCCCGTTTCCCCACTCGCCGCTGATACACGCTGAGCACATATGAAACGCCCGCCGATATCAGTACCGCGATGTAGGCCGCGGGCGGGGTTGCAACAACCACAGGAGAAACCAAACGCAGGATACCCTCATAGATGATTAGTGCCGCGAACAAACCCATCAGTGCCACCACGAACGCCGCAGACATCAGTTCCCGACCGAAACGCACTCCAAGAAGCACGATAGAGGCTGACAAGACGTCGATAAGGCTGTCGAGCCCGTCGGCGACCAGTGCCGCACTGCGAAATGTGAAGCCTGCTGCCAGTTTCAACACGGCCAGAAGCGCGTATGAGATGACGGACAGACGGGAGGCAACGGAAGGGCTATGCACCAAGGAGGTAAATGAATCCTCTGACTCTCTGGCTCGCCTGTACGCCGATTCCGCCAGATCCTGCCCCTCAGAAGTCAGCGAATAGGAATCTCCATCCCTGCGGACAAACCCCTTCCTGACCAATGCGCCGAGGTTCTCGTCCAGCTCCCGGTGAAATCGCCAGCCACGATCCTCTCCGGCAAACGAGACCGGCAGACCCATGTAGTGCAGGAGACGCTCGTACTTCTTGCGAAGACTGTGCTGCGTCTGCGAGCCGCTCCTCAGCGCCATCAGGATAAATGGCTGGTGTCCTTTGAGTCGTGCCGGCGTCATAAGGTTCGTCCAAAGCGCACATTATACTCCTCCTCAGTCCCTCCGACTATCTGGTCGATGGAGAGGGTATCGTCACCTACCAGTCCAGACACCACACAATGCGCTCAAGCATGCCTCGCGCATCTGCCTCACGGGCAACACGAGCGCGTAGCTCGGCGGTGTACGAAGCTGACTCGCGAGAGAACAGGACTCTCCGATACTCCGGCAGGAGGGAAGGTTCAAGCTGCTGAACTGCCTCAGCTACGTCAGGCCACATGCCGGCACGGCGGTTCAAGCGATCAACAAATACTACGTGTGGTCGAACCTCAGCGACCTGATCGAGCAAGCGACGAAGGCCGTCGCCGCGATCTGATATTCCGGGAAGAAGTGGGCCGAGGAACACGAACGTACGCAGGCCAATCCTGCGTGCCTCCTCGACCATGCGCAGACGGCTTTCCGGAATAGATGCACGCGGCTCGAAGATTGTTGCAACCCCGGAATCAACGCTCGTCACGGTCACGCCAAACTCGACTCCCGGCGTTTCCGCCAGTAGATCGAAATCACGCTGCGCGAGCACACTCTTCGTCTGCAGAAACAGGGGATAGCCGGACTCAAGCAGTAGAACCAGGCACTGCCGCGAGACAGAATAGTGTTCCTCAGGCTCCTGCCACGGATCGCACACTGAGCTCATGTAGACGGTCCCGGGCCTGCTCCGACGCAGATCGCGATGCAGTACGCTCGGTGCATTGACCCTCACATCAACGAAGCTGCCCCAGCGCTCTCCGGGATGCGAGAAGCGTGTCGCAAATCTCGCGTAACAATAGACACATGCGTTGGTACACCCCGCATATGGATTGACGCAGTAGTCGAACAGTCTGGATGGGGTGAGTGCGGACTTCACACGCAACTCTGCGACTTTCACTTCCATGGGACTACTACAGCAATCTCGACACGCAGGTTCACGGTACACAGAGCTGCTTAACACAAGAGGAAATCGATTTCAGCACCGATCACACGTAACTAGACAGAGCCAGCAGGATAGGAGGGGACCCCCCTCGTCCTTGCAGCCGACTAACGGGCTCGGACTCTCTCCTCTCCATCCCATTCAATCTCCCTCCCGCCTCCACTGTCGTGGCCGGGGAGCCGCGAAGGCATTCGTCCAAGAACAAGGACGACGGGAAGTCCCCCAACTGCCCCTTATCGTAGCACACCCAAGAACTGATGCGATGGTCTCTTACGAGCACCTTGCGCACTCGCTCCGTCTTGATTCTTGACTGAAGGATGCCACAACATCCAAGGACCGTGCGTCATCACTGCTAGCGGCGATTCCCGCAACTGCCTAAGCCGATGAAGTTGCCAGAAATCACGACATGTGCTAAGTTGGAAGATGTCCCGGGCGACCAAGCGAGCACGCATCGGAGACCCACTGGGCGGATACTGAGCGGGTGATGGGCTAC
>PUON01000139.1 GCA_003552125.1 Dehalococcoidia bacterium
ATCGCTTGAAGAAAATACCGGAGGAAGAATTCTGCCCCTGGGATCCAATATATTCTTTAATGTGGCCCTGGCAGGTAGCATTCCCGGGACCGTTGAGCTTGGTGAAGGTCAAATGACGTCGGTGTTATTCGGCAAGAATCCCCTGCCTCCATACCCCATGACTCCAGAAGAGATGGGATTCCAATGGATGCATGACGTCATGCTGCAGTGGATTACCAAACAAGACCCGGGCACCGCAGCCGTAGTACGACACTTCTTTATGCAGATAGAGGACGATCCCGATCTCGACTATGATCCGGATACTGCTTTCAGTCTGTTCGGGGACCTGGCTCAGCGGCTACAAGAGCGGTGGGGGTATCAGTCACAGGATGAGCAGAGGCAAGCCGCAGACACGACGGAAACGAAGACCCCATAGGCGATGAGGCTCTCGCAGGAAGGTCGATGCCTGCAGAAGAGAAAAGGAGTGAACGAATGAGAGGACACATACGCAAGAGAGGCAAGGATACCTACACCGTGGTGATCTCGATGCCATTTGACCCACAGACGGGTCGTTACCCGCAGATCTGGGAGACAGTGAAGGGTGGCAAGAGAGAGGCAGAGAAGCGCCTTTCGGAACTACAGCACCAGATCGACACCGGAACACTCGTGAAGCCCAGCAAGACGACGCTCGGCGAGTTCCTGGAGCGGTGGCTGACGGACTACGCCGCCCCGAACGTCGGGCCGCGCACCGCCGAGGGGTACGCGACCATCATCCGACAGCATCTCATACCCGGGCTTGGCACTCACGCGCTGGTTCAACTGAGGCCCGAACGCATCCAGAAGTACTATGCCGATATGCTCGACCATGGGCGACACGATGGCACTGGGGGCCTCAGCCCCAGGACCGTGCGGCATCATGCCATGGTGCTGCACAAAGCACTGGACACTGCAGTAACGTGGGGACTTCTGGCTCGCAATCCCGTCGACGCGGTGAAACCCCCGCGGGCCCAGCGGCCAGAGTGGCGACCTTTCGACGAACACGATGCACGCAGCCTTCTGGATGCAGCTCGGCACAGCCCCCTGTACCCCGTCTTCTTCATGGCGATAGCGACTGGCATGCGCCGGAGCGAGATACTGGGACTACGGTGGTGCGACCTCGACATGAACCGAGCCCAAGCATACGTGAATCGGTCGCTGCACCAGCTTCATGGCGGAGAGATCGTGGTAAGAGCCCCGAAGACAGCCCGTGGCCGGCGCATGGTAGCGCTATCGCCAGCGGTGGTGGAAGTTCTGCGAAGGCACCGCGCACGCAGAGAGGCCGAGAAGGCGATGTGCGGCTACACACTGAGCGATGAGGAACTCGTCTTCACCTGCGTGGATGGCAGTCCGGTACGCCCCGACAACGTGACCAAGACGTGGTCCAAATATGCCAGGAAGTGCGGGTTCCCTGGCGTCCGACTTCATGACGCCCGTCATCTGCATGCCAGCCTGCTACTCAAACAGGGCGTCCACCCCGCCGTCGTGCAGTCCCGCCTGGGACATGCGTCAATCGCCACAACCATCGACCTTTACTCGCACGTAGCGCCCGGCCTTCAAGAAGCGGCAGCCCGCAGGTTCGATGAGCTTCTGTCCGGTGAGCCGGCGCACGAACGCGCCGCTGCGGATTATTAGCAAATTATTAGCAACGATGGGTTATGTCGACCAGTCAGAGGTAAAGAAATGCTGGAATTAGCTTTGAAAAGTGGAGCCAGCGATCGGAGTCGAACCGATGACCGGCGGTTTACGAAACCGCTGCTCTACCTCTGAGCTACGCTGGCATTTGAAGCTAAACCGAGGAAAAGTCGCGACAATTTCGCGACGAAACTACGCAGACCCTGCCCGCAGGCAGAACCTCATCCAAGAGCCGCATCGCATCCTCTTGCATCCCGCCTATTATATGTGAATACACGTCCATGGTGAAAGCCACCGAAGCGAGGTCAAGGGGCTTACCGCAGTGGCAGACTGACACTCGCGGTCGTGCCCTCATTGGGTGCTCCAGCCAACCGGATACTCCCACCGAATGGTCTGAGGCGCTCACGAATACCAATCAGACCCAGAGAGCCTGAGTCATGCGCCTCCTGCTCCGTAACCCCGCGGCCATTATCAGCGATTGTCAACGTAACTGCGCAGTCGTCAGGAAGAAGGGCCACCATCACGGAGCTTGCAGCGGCATGTCGCACGACATTCGTAAGCAACTCCTGAAATACACGAAACAGAGCAGTCGTCTGCGCACGGTTAAGCGTGCTGTCGTCCACCTCTGCACGCATTTCACAGTGCAGACCGGCACGTTCCTCCAGCTGAACAAGCTGCCACTGCATGGCGGCAATGAGTCCCATGTCGTCAAGGAGCCCGGGCCGCAGTTCCGATGAGATACGTCGGACATCATTGGTAATACCGTCGATAACCCTCATCATCTGCAGTAGATCCGCTGATGATATCTCCTTGCCATGTCCCAGACTGCGCTGCCACGACACAAGGTCAAGCTTCAGAGCGGTGAGACACTGACCAACCTGGTCGTGCAACTCCCGCGCAATGCCCGTACGCTCCTCCTCTC
>PUON01000060.1 GCA_003552125.1 Dehalococcoidia bacterium
AGGGTACACCTGGGCCCAGCGTAGTGCCTCCAATCCGGACATTGAATGGGGGAAGAGGACGTATGGGCCATTCTCGCCCGACAACTCAAGTGCCCGCCGCGTTACTTGCAGTATCGTGTCTATGTCTCTCGGACTATTTGATGTCTTACTCCAGCCATAACCGGATCGCTCTACCACGGCAATCCTGTATTCATCCGTCATCCTCATCCACAAGGGCTTGAAGTCCAATGTTGGATTACTGGTGCCATGCCCAGCCATGAAGACGATGGTAGTGTCACCGTCGCCTTTCGCGTACACATGTATCTGCTCGTCATTGACTTCAACTACTGTGCCGGGTGGCGGATATGCCTCAGCTTCAGTTCTCAGCTGCTTATGGTGATTAACGGCAAGCGCCATGACGACAAGCGATCCTCCCAATAGGAAGACCATTAGTACGATCATCACTATTCGCAGTATCATCGAGTCGCTCCTGCTGCATTACGTAGATGATCTTGGATGCTGCCGTATTGCAACCCGGGACGCTTGATCAGTATTGTGGGGATTCGCCCCGCAAGCGGCACAAAGTCGGCCGGTTGATGGCTAGCCGGCGGTTGGCGTCCGTCCGAACTCGCCCCGCGAGAGTGCCACAAGCACCGTTGCGACAACGCCCAGAAGCCCTCCGACGGAGAAGATTGCAACGATCGAGCCTGCCAGCGCAAATCCCCAGGCGCGTCGGCGCAGGGCGCAGACGCCTCCTGCAATGGCCACCACACCGAAGACAATGAGCAGCACTGCCGCCATGCCTATGTTGAGCAGCATGGGGAAGAATCCCCACTGGTCCGCCGGAAAAGCCATGAAGAGCATGAACGCGAGCATCATCAGTACGTTCAGGGATCCTGCGATGATGGCGAGGATGCCACCGACAACCGGTTTCCACGTGTGTTGCATGTTCTCACCTCCTATTTCGGGTGCGTAAGCACCGATAACTGTATGGTGTGAAGTGCGACCGCTATTCCGCCGGTTTCTCCCGCTTGACTATGAAGCTGTATACGAGCAGAGCGACGCCCACCGCCAGCAGGACGGGCCCGGGCTGGAACGGGACACCGGGGAATGGTTCGGATCCCAGCATCAGCGCCACGGCCACGAGAGTGAGAATCAGTCCCCACAGAAACGTGCCGTGCCAGCGCGGCCCGGACTTCTCCGGCTTCTCCGGCTCATAGAGTCCCTTCTCGATTAGCGCCCTTTCCTTCTTGTAGTCCGTCCAGATCGCCAGCAGGGGAATGCTGAGACCGAAGATAATGGCCACAACCGGAACGATTACCGAAGCATCCATGTCGTCTCCTCCTCATTGCATGTGCGTGCGCACCGATAACTCCCTGGGGACGTAGTATACCCGCTAGCCATTAGGCTTCTCGCGCCTGATCACAAGAGTGTAGATCAGGAGCGCGACGCCGATTGCCCCGACGATCATGCCCGGCAGCAGCAACTGGTCGCGCACGGTGAAGGACCCAATCAGCAGCGCTATGCCAACGAGGGTCAGGATAAGCCCCCACACCAGCGTTTCATGCCCCGCAGGCTTGGGCTTCTCCGGTTCATAGAGTCCCTTCTCAATCAGTGCCCTCTCCTTCTTGTAATCTGTCCAGATGGCGAGCAGGGGAATACCGAAGACGAAGATGATTGCGACGACCGGAACGATTACCGAGACATCCATATCCATATACCTCCTCTGCATGTGCCTGTGCGGTGCGTCATGCAACCGGTGGGACTTCCCGATGGCTGCCTGCGGCAGCCGCTTCCGCGTTTGGGCGTACCAGCTCTGCTGCATGCAGTGCGGCTGTGACTTGCTTGTCAGGGTATCCAGATCTTCTTTGCGTGCACCACCTCCGGCTTTCCGGGCAGCATGAGCTGCTCCGAGGATTTCGTGTGGAACACCAATCCCTTGTGGCCGACCAGATAGCGGTAATGCTTTCTGAATGAGCCCCCCGAAGCGGCCACGACGAGGGGCTTCTCGCAGCGACGTACGATTGACAGGAAGTCTTCAGGTTCCATATCGACAATGGCACCCGAAGCCTTCACCGCCTTCGCTATTGCGGCGGCCTCTGCGGCGACTGCTGCCGCGGCTCCTCCGGCTCCTCCGGCTGCATAGGCCATGATTGGTTCCTCCTCGTGTGTATTCGATTGGCTGCCGGGGCAACCGTAGCACGTGGTGCTGGCAACAGTCGAATCAATCCGGCGCACTCAGTCCATACAACCTACTGACTCACGGCGCGGTGACGTCTTGCGTGGGTGCATCGCGCGCCGCGGCATCGGGTCTCAGTTCCTGATCAACACCCTGGCTCGCGAACGGCTGCCGCACTTCGGGCAGCGCAGATACTTCCAGCTGCCTCCTGGCCCGGTTCCTTGAGGGCTGACGAGGTCGGTGAAGGTGGATATCCCGAACTCATGTGTGCAGTGCCGACAGCGGTAGCCCGCGAAACCTGCGTGCCATCTGACCAGCAGGATCAGCCCACCCCCGAAGATCAGAAGAGTGGCGATGAATCCCACGGCGGCATCTGTGGCGGGAGGTAGA
>PUON01000103.1 GCA_003552125.1 Dehalococcoidia bacterium
CACTCGCCACGGTATCCCAGGGTATCTACTATGCCGTGGACAACGGCGCGCACGTCATCAACATGAGCCTTGGGGGCACCAGCCTCGGATCTACCCTGCAGAACGCACTCGATTACGCTTACGCGAACGGCGTCACGGTTGTTGCCGCCGCGGGCAACTCCTACTCCAGGGGCAGTCCACCACATTACCCGGCTGCGTATGAGACAACCATCGCCGTGGGAGCCACGCGTTACGATATGACGCGGGCGCCGTACTCAAATGTGGGTAACTACGTGGACCTTGTGGCGCCGGGTGGCGATACCACGGTGGACCAGAACGATGACGGACACCCTGACGGCGTGCTGCAGCAAACGTTTGCCCGCAACGGCGCAATAGACAGCTTCGAATACCGCTACATGCAGGGCACATCCATGGCCACGCCACACGTTGCGGCGGCGGCGGCGCTGCTGCTGTCGCGCAACCCTGACCTCAGCCCGGATGAGGTGCGGCACATACTGCAGTCCACGGCACGTGACCTGGGAGCTCCCGGCAGAGATCCCTACTATGGGCATGGATTGCTGGACGTCGAGGCGGCACTGCAACTCGTGGTGACCGCCCCTGAGGTCGCCACCGGCACCGCCTCCAACACTGGGACCGGCACGGCAACGCTGTCCGGCACGCTGGTGCAGGACGGCCAGGGCGTGTGCAAGGTCGGGTTCTTGTACGGCACCAGCTCAGGCGGACCGTATACAGAGGCTACTGAGTGGCAGCCCGGATTTGCCACGGATCAGGAGTTCAGTGCCGTGCTTACGAACCTGTCGCCCGGCACCACGTACTATTACCTTGCGCAGGCCTCGAACCAGGCGGGCACGGGCTATGGCGATGAGGCGGTCTTCACCACGAGGCCGCATGCCCCGGGTGATTTCGCGGCGTCACGGTACGACGACGCATCTGTGGACCTCTCCTGGAGTCAGGGAGAGGGCTCGGCTACCACACTCATCCGTGTATCCGGTGATGGCTATCCTGCGGATTTGAATGATGGCGACCCCCTGTACGAAGGTGGTGAGACCATTTTCCGTCACGGGCCGCTCCCGCCGGGGGCCACCTACTACTACCGCGCCTGGTCCTTCGCGCTCGACCACGAAGGGGCGCATGTGTGGTGCGATTTCGCGGCCACTCCGACGGTCACCTGGACTTCGCCTCCGTTAGGGCCGATTGAGCTGAACGTGGAAGCTGTCGGCAGCCATGCCGTGACGCTCTCGTGGACGCTGGGGGAGGGAGCTGATGCCATGCACCTGCGGGTTAAGGAGTCGCCATGGGCTGCGGACGATGACAGTGCCGCGGGCAACCTCGTCTACGAAGGTCCAGCTGACTCGTTCACCCACGGGCCACTGGATCCGGAAACCACCTGGTACTACCGCGCGTGGTCCTTAGCGACTGATGTCGATGGCAATGGTGTATGGTCGGATGGCTGGGTTGAGGCAGAGGCCACCACCGGTGAGGGCGGGGAGCTGGCGCACGTGGCTGTGCCGCTGCACGCCGGGTGGAACATGATCTCGGTGCCGCTGGATCTGATGGAGTTTGGCTGCCCCACGCGCGTTTTCGCCGATGCGGCGGCCGTCTACACCTGGGATGCCACTGCGCGGCGTTACGCGCTTGTGCACCCGGAGAGCGCCTACTTCTCCGTCATAGAGCCGGGGCGCGGCTACTGGGTCGCCATACCCTTCGCCGTGCCAGGGTTCGTGATGAGTGGCCTGCCACTTACGGACCCGCTTGAGCAGCAGGACCAGCTGCTGCCGGGGTGGAACCTGGTTGGCTGCACCTCACACACTGAGGGAATGAGTGTGGCCAATTATTTCACGGGACTGGGCAATGGCGCGTCTCAAGCGCGCGCGATGTACCACTGGGATGGCACGGCCTATGTTGAGGCGGAAGAGCTGCGGCCGGGCAGGGCCTACTGGCTGGCTGCGTCCTGACGGTGCGGCAAGGCACCGTAATCGTCCGGAAAACTGGTGATACATCACCTCCTTTCGAATGTGTTGGCACTTCCGGACAAATCGGTAGGGAGTAAGGTCACCCAGAGATTGATGTGGGCGAACGGTATCATGGACATGTTGCCACGCACGCCGAGCTTCGTCGAGGTTGACCAGGTCGAAGCTCTGTCCGTGAGTTCGCAGAATCCCTCGGCATGTATTCTCTGCGCCCGTTCCACGTGGCCATTCAGTTTAAGAGACCTTGGCGGCAACACGAAGAGACGTATGCCTCGCTTCTGGCATTCGGTCTCGAACGCATCCTGAAGCTCCGTTCCTCCATGGACCTGAATGTCTCTTACCGGAAACGGCATGCGGTCAAGCAGCACATCGATGAATGCCGAAGCCGTGCGCCAAGTGACCCGGGTATGCACCGTCAGCACGTCCAACCGAAAGACCACGTTTCTCGCCGTGAAGTGTTTCAGCACCACTCCAGGAAGCGGCCTGACATCCAGCGTATCCGCCTGCACGATGCCTCCGGGCACCTCTGCCACATATTCCTTCGGCTTCCCCACCGCGTAAAGCCACTTCTGCTGCCATTTCTTCGCCGAAATCCCGTTGCGCACCGGCTCCTACAGTAATCCACTCTCTTTCAGCCGCAGCGGTATCCACCCCACTGTGGATGCCGATGCAGACCAGCCCGCTTTGCGCAGCAACATGATCAGTTCATCTTTGCCCCATCACCGACACCGCTTCCCCACAATCCGCACCGCCTCTACCGGCTCACCGGAGGACTCCGGCTGCAGCACACATATCGGCCGATGTGTCCGTTCCTCAAGGCTCTTCAGATCCCTGCCCGAGCAGCGCTTCTTCCACCGATAGAACGTCTGCGGTGCAATGCCACAGTGGCGACCACGTCAGCCGCACGTTTCCTCCGTGCGCGTAGTAATAATCAAACCACTTCAGCCGCAGCCGCGACTCCCTCAACAGATCCGTAAGCCTTCCCAACCGCCGACGACCAGGTGTCACCTTGTCTACATTCATGCCTCGGCCATAGTGTCTCCCCATGATTCATGTGTCACCCCCCTGCGTGGACGAAGTGATACGTGTCTTTCGCGAGCCGAACATACCTGATATACTACAGCGTTGACGTGTACTTCCCACGAGTCTAAAGACTTGCGACGAAGACAGTCTGAATCGCCGGAGCGCGTTGCCCACGTGGCTGCGGCGTATGATGCAACGGGAGGAGCGAGCGTGCCCATTTATCTAGCTATAGGCCAGATGCTGATTGCGGTTGCCCTCATCGCTGTCGTGCTCCTGCAGGTCAAGGGGGGCGGTCTTGGGGGCATATTTGGACAGCCCGATGGAGTGTACCGTACCAGGCGCGGGATCGAGAAGACGCTCTTCCGCCTGACCATCACTCTTGCGGTTGTATTCGTTGCCATGGCAATGGTAACCGTGGCGACAGCGTAGGCTATCATGCCGCCGCCAATTACCCTTCTGACCGATTTCGGAATCGATGATGCCTACGCGGCAGTCATGAAGGGGGTCATCCTGACCAGAGATCCCCGGGCAACACTGGTCGACATTACCCACGCAATAGAACCACAGAACATCCGCCATGGCGCGTTCGTTCTCGCAACGGCATACCGCTACTTCCCAAAAAACACGATACACGTCGCGGTCGTCGATCCCGGAGTCGGAGGAGAACGACGCGGCATCATTTTGAAGGTAGCCGGTTCGCTGTTCGTAGCCCCCGATAACGGACTTCTTACGTACGTCATTGACCAACTGAACCTCAACGATGATGTGGTTCCCGACAGTGGAACAGAAGCAACGATGATCCGCCTTAAACGCGGCATCGAAGCTGTTTCGATTACCGACCCGCGTTTCTGGCGAACTCCTGTGAGTCCCACATTCCATGGCCGCGATGTATTCGCCCCCGTTGCTGCAGGCTTATCGCTTGGACTGTCGCCCTACGAATTCGGAGAGAAGACCGACGTCCTTACGGTGCTACCCATCACCAGGCCGCAAAGGATGGGGCCGGGCGAAACCGTAGGCCAAGTCATGCATATCGACCATTTTGGCAATCTCGTCTCTGACATCCGGAGTTCAGACCTTCCTCCGGGCCCGGTCGAGGTATACATTGCCGGTTGCCGTATCGATGGCATCTCACACAACTACCTTGGATCAGGGGAACTGCTGGCGATTCTTGGCAGCAGCGGCTACCTTGAAATCTCCCTGCGCAATGGTAGTGCAGCGAGGTACCTTGAGGCACTCGTCGGTGATGAGGTTTCCGTTCGCGCAATAGCATAGCTGCATCACGCTGACAATTAGTCAAAGACACCTGCCATTCTCAGGCCTACATATACCATCAGCACGACGAAGAGGAGCCGCAGCTTGCGACCATCGATGGCGTGGGCCGCTCGAGCACCGACCTGAGCCATTGGGATGCTCAGAATAATCAGCGCGAGAAACACCGCAAGGTTGACATAGCCAATGCTGTAAGGAAGGCGCCCGGGAACTCCGAGTCCGTGCACAATGTAGCCAATGACGCCACCCGGCGCCGTGAAGATGATCGCGGCACTGGATGTGCCAACGGCACGAAGCATTGGAAAACGAAACAACAGGACCAGAGCAGGCACCATGAGCGCGCCTCCACCCAGCCCAGTGAGGCCACTGATTACCCCCATCGCGAGACCCAACGCCACGAGCGGGGTAGTGCGAGGGGAAAGTGCCCAGTCGGCGATCACTCCTTCATTGCGTATGCCCACGAGCATACGGAAAGCGATAACAATGATGAACACGCCGAAACCAACTCTTAATGCCTCACTCGGGAGATAGGCGGCGAGGGTTGAGCCTGCGAGTGCCCCCACCGCACCACACCCGCCCAGGATAAGGGCAACCCGCCAGACAACAGTTCGGTTCTTGTGATGGCGCCACGTGCTACTGAGCACGGTGGGCACGATTACAAGGAGGCTCGTACCAAACGCGGTACGCAGTGCGATGTCTTCCGTCACGCCTGAGCCGGCGAGCACCCAGTACATGATCGGGACCATGATGAAGCCCCCACCCACACCAAGCAGCGCGGCAACGAAACCAACGACCGCCCCTGCGATCACAAGAACCGGCAGCAGGTCAAACACCTGGCTGCCTCACTCTCACCGTGGACCTTACGAGAAGTGACGGGTTTCCGCTGAGACAACATCGTACACGCGCGCGAGTTTCAACCCGGTTGAGAATTGCCCACTCAATGCACCAGTCGGGATGGTTCTCCACGTAGCACATTCGCGGGCTATACTCCACATGACGCACAGTTCCCCGAACTGCACGTTGAACAACCGCTGCCACCGCCCGAGAAACTGGAATCGCCAGATCCAGAGCAGTAGAAAGAGGAGAACACGCGACGCGGTCCGCGGGTATCACACCCCGGACACCGGAGATCAGTGCCATCCTTGCCCAACGATTGGCGCACTTCGAAACGCCGACCGCAGTTCTCACATTCATACTCGTATAACGGCATCGACGATACCTCCACGATGAATCAGCTAACAGTGCACCGCCAACTCATGTGCGGTTTCCACTGCCGCCTCATATGCGGATGAATTGTAGCACTCTGTCAGGAAGGACAGGAGTTATCACGGGAAACGACAGATCGCATGGCTGACCCTCAGTGTGATGACTCCACCAGAGCTACAGCGAGCGCGGCTATACCCTCGCTGCGGCCAATAAATCCCATGTATTCGTTCGTCTTCGCCTTGACGGATACCTGCCCTTCGTCAAGTCTCATAGCGAATGCAAGCGAGGCGCGCATCGAGGGGACGTAAGGTGCCAGTACAGGTTCCTGTGCCAGTATGGTGACATCAAGATTGGCGACTATGAGGCGCCGGCTCTCAAGCTTCCTGATGATCTGTTCGAGCAAAGCGATACTCGATACATCACGATAACGTTGATCACCCGGAGGGAACAGTGTGCCGATATCGCCGAGGTTCGCCGCGCCACAAAGCGCATCGATCACCGCATGTACGACGGCGTCTGCGTCGCTCCATCCGGCAAGTCCACGTTCATAGGGCACACCCACACCACCAAGCACCAGTGTGCGACCTTCAACAAATCGGTGACTATCGTAACCGCAGCCCACTCTCATTCGCACACCCCCATTTGTGACGCGATTGCGCGTGCAAGGATGAGATCATCGATTGTTGTCACCTTGAGGTTCTCGTACGATCCGTCGTACACCCTGACTGTAAGACCCAGAGCCTCAACCAGCGTCGCGTCATCCGTTGCAACGACGCCGGCAACTGTGTGTGCACTACGCAGTGTTTCCGCACGGAACACCTGTGGCGTCTGAATTGCCCGCAGATCACCACGGTTCAACGTGCGTACCACGTCACCATTCTCAACCACCTTCACCGTGTCCTTAAGCGGTACCCCGGCAACCGTGGCACCCGTCTCGCGAACACTCTTCAGGCCACGTTCGATGAGGTCGTCATTGAGGAACGGTCGATCACCATCATGCACAAGAATCCAGTCAACCTCTTGCGTTACGGCCAATGCATTGCGAACGGAGTCCTGCCTCGAGGCGCCGCCTTCCACCAACCGGGTCTTGCGCCATTCTCGCTGCAGAGCCATTTCGCCTGCTTCTGCCACGCTGTCACCCGCGACGGCAATGACGATCGTCGATATGGTCCAACTGGCCTCCAACACGTCAACACACCAGGCCAGCAGTGGCTTGTGCAGAAGAGGGACGAACAGCTTATCGACTCCTCCCATTCGCACACTCCTGCCTGCTGCAGGAACGATGGCTGCCACCCTATCCATCATTCAACCTGTCTTCCTGCAGATGCGCCGGCACCGTCAAATCCCAGCGTCACGGCATCGCGAAGAGAAGCCGCACTGATAAGGTCTATCTGCAAACCATCCTCTGCAGATATCTTGGCCTCGACTGGATGGATGCAGCTTCCATAGCCCAGCCTCGCTGCCTCACCGATTCTCCTCATTGGCTGCGAGACCCCCCTGACTTCGCCTCCGAGTCCGAGTTCTCCAAATACCACCAGCCTTCTCTTGAGCGGGCGGTCGCGCACACTGGATGCGATTGCCAGGGCAACCCCGAGGTCCGCAGCAGGCTCGGAGATTCGCAGCCCTCCGGTTACGTTCACCATCACATCCTGATCGGAGAGTTTCACGCGCGCGCGTTTGGCAAGCACCGCAGTAATCATGAACAGTCTGTTCAGATCGAATCCGGTGGCAACGCGGCGTGGCGGCCCATATCCTGAGGGTGTGGTCAGCGCTTGGATCTCAACGAGAAGCGGTCTTGTTCCTTCGACTATCGGGACGATGACCGAGCCGACGATCTGATCATGCTCGCGACCTGCGAAGACCAGCGAAGGATTCTCCACGGGGACGAGGCCAGACGCAACCATTTCAAAGACGCCCAATTCGTCGGTTGAGCCAAAACGGTTCTTCACTCCACGCACAAGGCGGTATGTGCTGTGGCGCTCACCCTCCATATAGAGGACAACATCAACGATGTGCTCAAGCGTACCGGGCCCCGCAATTGCGCCATCTTTGGTGACATGGCCGGCGATGAGCACGGACACGAAGTGCTGCTTGGCAAAACGCATCAGCGCAAGCGTACATTCACGTACCTGGCTGACGCTGCCTGGAGCACCGGCAACCCCCTCAAGGCTCATCGTCTGTATCGAGTCGACGACCACAAGTCCGGGACGCATACTGCTCAGTTGGTCGATTACTCCCTCCAGGTTCGTCTCAGGGAGTAGCAGTATGTGCTCACCGGAGATGCCCAGCCGTACGGCCCGCAATCTTATCTGCTGAGAGGATTCTTCACCGGAGACATACACAACCGGTCCGTGTGCGTCAGCCAGGTGATGACACACCTGCAGGAGAAGTGTGGACTTTCCAATACCAGGCTCGCCACCGAGAAGAACCAGAGATCCGGGCACGAGACCACCGCCGAGAACCCGGTCGAACTCAGATACTCCCAGGCTTACCCGTGGCGTTTCGTCGAGCGACACTGAGGAAAGGCTTTCCGGACTTGCCGCGGGTACGCCCCCCGAAGACGCGGAGTTACGCCGGTCAACTGACACGGATTCAAAGCTATTCCAGCTTTCACATGAGGGGCAGCGTCCGAGCCACTTGAGGCTCTCGCGACCGCAGTGCTGACAGATGAAGACCTGTCTTAGTTTGGCTCCGCTACGGTTTTCGGGCGTCACGCGCTCATCTCATCGCAGTACGCTGGAAGGGGCGGCTTACCCGCCGGGATAGCGATCCCGGTGCGGCGATCAGTGGGCGGACGGCTCGCCCGAAGGAACGAGTTCTCTCACCTCACCCTGTGCCAGCATCACCAGCCGCTCATCCCGGACATCGATCTCCACCACATCTCCTGAACGGAACTCGCCCCGGAGTATGGCTTCCGACAGTTGATCTTCGATCATGCTCTGAATTACTCGGCGAAGCGGCCTGGCTCCGAATACAGGGTCGTATCCCTTGCTGCCCAACAGGTCTTTCGCCGCCTCGGATACACGCAGCGTGATGCCCTTATCAGCAAGTGATTTGTCCACCTGTCCGAGCATGAGATCCACGATCTGTCGCAACTCTTCCTTGCCCAGTGCGTGGAAGACAACCGTCGCATCCAGGCGGTTCAGGAACTCAGGTCTGAACCGGTTCTTCAGCTCGGCCATGACCTTTTCCTTCATCTTATCGTACTCAACCTGGTGCTTCTGCGAGCTGTCGCCGTGCGTCGCGAAACCGATACTCATATCCTTGCGGATGAGTTCGGCACCAACGTTACTCGTCATGATGATGATGGCATTCCGGAAATCGACGCGTCTCCCTTTGGCATCAGTGAGATGCCCATCATCGAAGATCTGCAATAGAATGTTGAAAACATCATAGTGCGCCTTCTCGATCTCATCCAGAAGGATACAGCTATACGACTTGCGCCTGACCGTTTCGGTAAGCTGTCCACCGTCGTCGTAACCAACATATCCTGGAGGTGCACCTACGAGACGCGCCACCGTGTGGCGTTCCATGAATTCCGACATATCGAGCCGGATGAGCGAATCGTCGCTACCGAACATGAATTCGGACAGCGCCCTGGCCAGCTCAGTCTTGCCGACACCGGTGGGGCCAAGGAACATGAAGACGCCAATCGGCCGCCTCGGGTCCTTCAAGCCGGCACGTGCCCTTCGCACCGCCTTCGCGATAGTTGTCACCGCCTCGTCCTGGCCAATTATGCGACCGTGCAGAACGCCTTCCATCTCTAACAGCCGGGTGCTCTCATCAGAGCTGAGGCGGACTACCGGTATCCCCGTCCACATGCTGACGACTTCAGCAACATCATCTTCCCCAACCTCGGGTTTCTCGCTCTCTCGCTTACACAGCCACTCATGCTCCATCAACGCAACTTTGTCGATGAGTTGAAGTTCACGCTCGCGAAGCTCGCTCGAATACTCATACTGCTGAGCAGCGATTGCCGCCTCTTTCTCTCGCCGCAACGTCTCCAGCGCCTTACGCGCATCCGTCAACCCAAGAGGTGCGCTGCCACGCCTGATACGTACCCGCGAACTGGCCTCGTCGATAACATCAATGGCCTTGTCCGGCAGAAACCGATCGGGAATGTAGCGAGCTGCCAGCGACGCAGCGCTTTGCAGCGCCTCATCCGTGATAGCGAGCTGGTGGAATTCTTCATATCTGGACCTGACGCCCGTAAGGATGCCCAGCGTCTCTTCAACACTGGGTTCCGCCACGAGAACAGTCTGGAATCTGCGTTCCAGGGCGGGATCCTTCTCAACATACTTCCGATAATCGTTCAGCGTTGTGGCACCGATGCACTGGAGCTGACCTCGAGAAAGTGCGGGTTTCAGCATGTTGGAGGCATCGACGGCGCCTTCTGCCGCGCCCGCACCTACTATTGTGTGCATCTCGTCGATGAAAAGCACGCAGTTCCCGGCCGCCTTTTCCTCCTCGATGACCTTCTTCATCCGCTCCTCGAACTCGCCTCGGTACTTCGTGCCCGCCACAAGAGCACCAATATCCAGGGCAACCACCCTCTTGCCCTGCAGCACCTCGGGGACCTCGCCATCGACGATGCGTTGCGCAAGTCCTTCTACGATGGCGGTCTTGCCCACGCCGGGCTCACCGATAAGTGCCGGGTTGTTCTTCGTGCGTCGGCTGAGTATCTGAATAACCCGCTCGATCTCCTGCGTCCGTCCGATGATGGGATCCAGTCTTCCTGACCTGGCAAGAGCGGTAAGGTCCGTACCAAGCTGATCCAAAGTGGGGGTCTTACTGGCCGTGCGTCCTGTTCGAGCCTGCATGGATTCGTGCCGCATGACCTGGGAGACCTCTTCGCGCGCACGATCAACAGTAATGCCAAAATTCTCGAGCACGTTGCAGGCAACGCCTTCCTTGCCTCCAAGCAGGCCAAGCAACAAGTGCTCGCTGCCAATGTAACTCGAGTTAAGCCTCCTGGCCTCATCTACGGCGACCTCAATCGCTCTCTTTGCACGGGGGGCGAGGCTTATATCTCCCGCAGTTCGGCGCTCCCCTTTGCCGACGACGAACTCGACAGCAGCCCGGATCTTCGCTAAAGGAACCCCGAGATTAGTCAGAATCTTTGCCGCGACACCGGCTTCTTCATCAACGATTCCCAGCAGAATATGCTCGGTATCGATGTAGTTGTGCCCAAGGCGTTTCGCCTCTTCCTGAGCTTTCGTCAGGACTTTGCGTGCACCTTCCGAGAATCGTTCAAAACCGCTGCTCATACGAGTAATCGTCCTTCGTATTCAACCCGAAGTATAGTGTATGCCCCTATGGCAGTCAAACACGCGGACGCGTTGATGAACGTGACGCCATCGGTGTACAATCGTGCGCGGCAAACGAGACCTGCAATGCGAGTAGAGGGGGGAAGCGCACGAGGCATCGAACTGAGGACCCCACCGGGACGTACAGTCAGACCCGTCACAAGCCTGGCGAAGCAAGCCATCTTCTCCATGATCGACAGTGCTGGCTGCGACTACCACACGGTGCTGGATCTCTTCGCGGGGAGTGGTGCACTGGGCATCGAGGCTCTCAGCCGGGGCGCCTCAAGAGTAGATTTCGTGGACCACAATCGCGGCTGCTGCACGACAATCCAGCAGAACCTCCGAAGAGCCGGCTTCGTGGACTATGCGTCGGTGCACTGCATGCCGGCGGCAAAGGCTATCACTATGCTGCAGAACCAATATGATCTGGTGATCATGGACCCTCCATACGACGATGCATCGACAAGCGAGATCCTTTCTACACTTACCACCAGGCATCGCGTGTCCGAGGAGGGCCTCATCGTAGTGAGTCATGGAGCACGCCATCCGATTGCCGAGAGTTACGGCCAGTTCGGCACGTGGAAGAAGCGCCGCTATGGCGACACCCACATATGCATATTCCGTAGGAAGGAGCAATGAAATGACCATCGCCGTCTACCCCGGCTCATTCGATCCAATAACGAACGGGCACATCGACATAGTGAAGCGCGCCTCTGCACTGTTCGACACACTCATCTTGGCCATCTACGATAAGCCAGAGAAGAGGCTGCTGTTCAGCGTTGAGGAACGTATCGCACTTGCACGCGCAGCTACGGAGGACGTCCCCAACGTGAAGGTACAGGCTTTCTCTGGCCTGGTGGTGGATTTCATTCACCAGATGAAGGCCGACGTGATGATTCGCGGACTCCGAGCCAACTCGGATTTCGAACGCGAGTTTGAGATGGCTCTGATGAACCACAAGCTGGCCCCAGATATCGAGCTCGTATGTCTGATGACAAGCGCCAAGTATCAGTTCATCAGTTCCAGCGTGATCAAAGAGGTCGCGAAGCTGGGCGGTTGCCTCGATGGCATGGTCCCTGAAGACGTCGCCCAAGCGTTGACACAGAAATATGAGGACTGCA
>PUON01000166.1 GCA_003552125.1 Dehalococcoidia bacterium
ATGACGTCGAGCGTTCCCTGCAGCACCTGTTGCAGGAGCGTGTGACTGGACTCGAGTTCCCGTTGTGTTCGCGTCCTCTCGGTGATATCGATGGAAGCGGAGGTGACACCGACGATGGCTCCACGTTCATCGCGCAGGGGCTTAACGGTCAGGTCGTAATCGTACGTCTTTCCGTTGATGGTAGTGGTGACCATCTCACTCGCGGGGACGCCTGTATTGAGGACCGACTGCTTGATTGTGGTGAGTCGAGCCGCCTCTGCCTCCGGCAGCAATTCCTCGTCGGTCCTGCCGAGGGTCTCTTCCACTCTGAATCCGGGGTTCGGGTTGTGCACCCATGTATAGCGCAACTCCCTGTCCTGGTCAAACAGGATGACCGGTGCGTTTTCGAGCGCCAACCTCAAGCGTTCCTCGCTCTCCCTCAGGGCCTCCTGTGCGCACTTGCGTTTGGTGATGTCTATGGCGGTGGCGATGACGCGGTGTGTGCTACCGATGGTGGCCGGCGCGAGACGGACGTGCTCCCAGAACAACGCTCCTGTCGTCCTGCGGTTGAGCCATTCGAACTCCTGTGGTCCTTCGTTAGCGGCCTTGTGTATCCATGCCAGTGCATCCTGGAAGGAGTAGGGAGGATCCATCCATGGATGTGCCTCTCTCAACTCTTCTGCCGAAGAGAATCCGTAGGACATGAAGGCCGCCGGATTGGCGTCCACTATTTCTCCAGTACCGGTGTCGTGGATGATGATCGAGGCCGGTGAGTTGAGGAACAGTGCCCTGAACCTCTGTTCGCTCTCCTGCAGCGCCTCTTTGGCGTGAGTGGTTACCGGTCTGAACCGCTTGGTTCGGGAAGCGGACTTGCCGATAGCCCTGTTCGGGGAATTCAGCACATTCCACTGCCGTTTGTATCCGTGGGATGGGGGCCTGCGTGTCCTGTCATCGCGTTTCATGCAGAGCACCTTTCCTATGTGCCGATAGCCGCCAGGACGTTCGGTGCAGTCGCAGTAGCGAACGCCACAGTGGCCGCACTCACCATAGCACAAGACCGCATTTCAGTGCGAAGTCCCATAGAGCGGTATGGTGGCCTCCACTATGGTTCCGCCTGCATCACCCCGCCTGATGCTCAGTTTGCCGCCATGAGATCGCAGCCTTTCCCTAAGTGCAGCCAGAGTAAGTGATGATGGTGAGTTCACTTGCTCCTCGGTAATGCCGCGGCCGTTGTCCTGGATACGGACCATCACGTGGCCATCGCTGCCCGTGATACTGACGTCGACCTGCGTCGCGCCGGAGTGCCGGGCGATGTTGCCGAGTGCCTCCTGAAACACGCGGTATAACGTCAGCTGCGAGGCTTCGTCAGGCAGGCTCACATCGTCCAGCTGAATAACGCGGCATGGTATGGCCGAGCGTCGCGAGAACTCTGCAGTCTGCCAATCGATGGTAGCGGCGATGCCCAGATCATCCAGCATCCCGGGTCTCAGTTCAGAATACATCTGCCGTACCTGTTCGATAGTGCTCCGCAGTTGCGCGGTTGCCCGGTCCATCGACTCATGTGCATCTCTGGGTGTATCAGGCGGTAGTTTCGTGCGTAGCGACTCCAGGTCCAAGGTGACGGCCGAGAGCGCCTGACCCACCTCGTCGTGCAACTCCCACGCTACGTTGGCACGTTCCTCTTCCCGTACAAGCTGCAGGTGCATGTTCAGTCTCCGCAACTTCTGGTGCGAGCGTTCCAACTCCTCGCGGTCGCGCTTCTGCTGAGTGACATCGCGGACAACAGACTGGAACCCGATGATATTGCCGTTGCTGTCCTTGAGTGTAGTCACGTTACGCAGACAGTCCATCACCGAGCCATTCTTCCTGCGGAACCGTACCTCGTCATCCACCAGCGTGCCCTGTTTCCGCATCTTCTGGACGAATTGGTTGCGATCGTTCGGCTCAGCATACAAGCGGTCGACTTCACTGCCGATAAGCTCGTTGCGGGAGAATCCGAAGAGCTCGAGGAATGCCTGATTCGCGTCCAACAATCGCCCGTCCAGGGTTGTGACGTTAATTGCATCCTTTGACTGCTCGAACAGTGTGCGGTACTTCTCCTCGCTTTCCTTGAGTTCACGTGCTGCCCTTTCCTCAGTGGTCACGTCGCGGATGAATCCCTGATACGCGATCACCTCTCCCCTGTCGTTCCTGTGGGCCACCTGAGAGCGCTGGCAGAGGAATCGCGATCCGTCCTTGCGCTTGTAGTGCACGACATCGAAGACGAAGCCGGCCTCATTGATGCGTCGCACGAAGTCCGCACGTTCCTCCGGATTGACGTAGAAGTCGACGGCGTTGATGCTCTTGAGGTCCCCCCTCGTGTAACCGAAGAGGTCCAGGAACGCCTGGTTTGCGTCGATTACCGAGCCGTCGGGAGCGCCGATGTAAATTGGGTCGAGCGACCGATCGAACAGCGCGCGGTACTTTTCCTCGCTGTCGCGAAGAGCTAATTCAACCTCCTTCTGTTCGGTTATGTCTGTGAGTATCCCCTGGACACCCACCGGTCG
>PUON01000127.1 GCA_003552125.1 Dehalococcoidia bacterium
GTGACGCGGTCGGACAGAGTATGAATCCGCCACCCGGAGCCCCGACCTCGATGGTCTGCCTGACCTTCTGCGCCAGCACGTCGGTCTGATCGTGGTAGAGGTCACCGATCTGGATGTTTCCTTCGAGACACACATGATCGCCGATTCGTCGCTTCGCATCCTCGAACGGCACATCTCCCAGTGGCGGCCCCTCAACCGGATGCAGACAGTTCGCACCAAGCTCAACGAAATCCTCCAGAATGTCATTGAGCGGGCCGTGGCAGTGGATATGACGCAGCATTCCCGCCTTCTGCAGGCGCTTCCGGATCGCGATCCCCGGCCTCACCACGAACTCACGGAAGTCCTTCGGTCCGGCCAGTGGCGGGGTCATGAACTCCTCGCCCGAACTGGCGAAGATCGGTCCCACTCCGCCTTCGATCGCGTAGTCGAGCATGTCAAGCGTACGTTGAAGAAAGACCTCCACCATTTCCGTGATACGCTCCCGATCCGTAATCGACCAGATCGCAAGCCGATCCGAGCCCGTGAGCCGTGCAAGCTGGTATATAGGGGTGGGAATCGAGCACATCACAATTCCGTTGGCGCCGATCCTTTCATTAAGCTCGAAGAAGCCATTGAGGTCCGGCCTCACAGGCTCATAAGGCACGGAGAGAGCCTTCTCAAGATCCGCGAGTGTCTTTACAATATACTCTACCTCAAGCCCCGGAAGGCCGCAGGTGCTGTTCTTTCGCACAGCGGTGAGAGGCCCGGCGGGGGTCCGGATGGTGGTTCGGTCGATTACCCAGTGACCCGTTTCCTCACGTTCGCTCTCGGTCTCCAGTGACGCGTCGGTGAGGAATCTGCCTCCGCCAAGGCTGAAACTCACCTCGTAGTCGCCATACTCGCGGACGGCTTCGATGATCGGCCGGTAGCTGCTGTGCCGACTCTCACACCAGCGCTGATCCCACGCATGAATCCCACGCACGTGCATGGGAAAGTGATCTGAAGTCTCGATCCGAAACGCGGCCATCATGCGCTCGCGAGATGTCATCACAGGTCCTCCCGTTCGTGTTCAACGCAGGTGTATACTTCACTGTGACCGCATTGCATGCCTTCACCGGCGCAATTCTGACGGACCTGATGCAGCTTGACTCACCGCCACAGGCCGCAATATAATGGTCACGCTGTGATGGATGCCCTATCAGGGAGGAGTGTCGTCGTGGCCACGAGGGATGCGGAGCATCGGAGCAGTAATTCGGCCGCAGGCGGTGCAGTCGAAGGCAATGGTGACGAGCCTCGCGCGCGAGCGGCCGGCGCCACCAGGCCCGGTGTGATTGCCAGAGGTGTCGAGCAGGCGCGCAATGCTGTCGAGAGCATTCAGTTGCCCAGACCCGACTGGCGCACCTTCGCCTGGGGGCTGCTGATAATCATCGCAATCGCGTTCATCGCCGGGAACTGGGCCCCTCTGCGCATTCACTTCTTCGGCCTCTACTTTGACGCACCGCGAATCATCGTACTGATTATCGCGGTTCTGCTGGGCATGATGACCGCATGGTTGCTGGAGGTGCGCTCGAAGCGCAAGTCCGCCGCCGAGGAAGAGGAGCAGGAGGAGAAAGAGGCTGCAAAGGAAGCGGCCGGTGACGGGGAGAGTGCTGATGAGATAGACGATGAGGTGGAAGAGGAAGAGGGTCTCTTCCCCGAGCACGACTACACGGCCGATTACGAAACAGATGAGATCGCCTTCGATGAACCCGACGATGAACCTGCATCTGTGGATGAAGACTCGCCTGATGAGGCTGTTCTTCCAGAGGATGAGCAGGATAAGGATACTGAGACACCCGAGACAGACCGTGATCAGGCACCTGCAGGTTACTGAACGGGGAGGCTGAGGAACTGTTGAGCACTGGTCTGCGAACTTCGCTATTCATGACGATCCCCTTCGTCCTCTTGTTGAACGCGGATAGGGTCATCATCACCACAACGATGTACGATGATGTCTCGGGCGTCCGTCAGGTCCGTACCGCCGCCGATAGTTCACTTCGCAGGGAAGTCACTCGATGGACCCGCGATGTGACTCGAGGTTTCGATACCGACAGTATTGAGGAGACCACTCACGGTGTCGTGGTATCGCGTAGCACGCAGGTGAACGATCTTTCCGCGTACCAGGACGTAAACGCATCAGCCACCGGCATCCTGCGTCGTCCATTCTCCTTCGTTACCGAGTACCGGTGGGAGGAGTCCATCAACATCGATTTCCTCAGCAACGTAAAAGAGGAAGCCGCGGCGCCTTACACGACCTTTGAGTACCGTCTGATAATGCCTGGAGAGGTGCAGACTGCGAGCCCCCAGGGAGAGATGAACGGCCGAACCGTCAGATGGGTGCTAACCGCGGATCAGGAAGACTACACGCTTAGCGCCACCGCGACTGCTCTGCGATGGGACCTGATAATCCTCGTGGTGTACATTGTCGGTTATCTCGGCTACCGCCTCACCGCATTCCTCATCAGGCGAGCGAGACTGAAGCCGCGCAAGATCTGACGCCATA
>PUON01000020.1 GCA_003552125.1 Dehalococcoidia bacterium
CCACTCCGCGATATCCCCGATGTCGATATGGCTGCGAGATACGTTACATGGCAATAGAAGTCGAGATGCAGCAGCTGCAGATCCGGTGACCACTTCCCCGGTTTCTTCTGGGAATCCTTGCGGCGCAGTACGAAATCGAGCAGCACTAGAAGTATCCTTCCCGCTGGGCCTTGCTGAGGACATCCAGCAGTTGATAGAAATCTGTGATCCCCTGATCACGGTGCAGCTTTTCAAGGATCTTAGCCCGGCGCCCAAGCTCAGCGTAGATGCGTTGCTTGTTCTTTCCGGTGAAGCCCATGCGAGGCGAAATCTTGTTTTCGAGCATGTCGCTTGTCATGTAGCCCGGGAACTCAAACGTATCCGTCGCCTCGTTCCAGTGGAAGACTTCAATAAACGTAAAAGAGTCCAATGCCGAATCGTAGGAAACGATCTCATTGATTCCGGTCAGCCGCCTGCCCATCTTGCCGTTGGGCAGCTTGACTGCACTCGTCAGTATCACCACGTTGAGATTGTCAATGTATGTCTTGGATACCGAGATCGGGGCTCCGGTCATGCGTTGAATGAGCTTCTCAACCGTCGCAGCGTGGAATGTGGCCATCACTGCGTGGCCTGTCTGCATCGCCTGGAACGCAACGTTGCCTTCGGCTCCCCGGATTTCTCCCACAATGATGTAGTTCGGTCGCTGCCGCAATCCGGCACGCAGCAGGTCAAACATATTCACACCGCTGTCACGGTCATCGGTTCGCGTTGACTGCACCACCTCTCGAACCCAGTTCTTGTGCGGCACCTGGAGCTCAGGAGTATCCTCAATCGACACAACCTTCGCAAGTGGATGCATGAACGTAGTAATGGCGTTCAGCAGAGTCGTCTTGCCCGAAGCAGTCTCACCGGACACGAATACGTTAAGGCCATTGCCAATGACCAGGGATAGATAAGCCAGTATCTGATAGTTGAGGCTGCCGAAATCTATCAGTTCGAAGATTGAGGTAGGTGTGCCCGCGAACTTTCGAATTGAGAAGTTGGAGCCACGTTTTGACACTGCCTTGCCAAATACGATGTTGATTCGGGACCCATCGGGGAGCGTCGCATCTGATATCGGTTTGGTGAAGCTGATTGGTTTTCGGATACGTTCCCCAAGCCACAGAACGAACTCATCGAGTTCGTCCAATTCGCTAAATGCGATGGCGCTCCTGAGGCTCTTGAATATCTTATGCTCAATGAATATGTGTCCCAGCCCAGAGCAGCTGATGTCTTCGATGTAGGGATCGGAGATCAGCGCCTCCAACGGCCCCAGACCGTACTTATCGCGAATGTATATGTACTTAATGCCCCACAACTCCTGTCGCGTCACTCTCAGGGGTCGAACGTTGACCGCACCTTTACGGAGGAACTGAAAGAAGCCAGGGGAATTGCTCCGGCGGCGATTGCCGGTCACCGTGACACGATCCACCCAGCGTAGGAGCTGTGCTTTGCGATCAGTCTCGCCATCGGACGCGAGCAGATCGCCGCGAATATCGAGAAGCTTGGATTCAACCTGCCGCACAAGCCTGGTGTAGTCCTTAATGAGACAGGGCTCAACAGGTACGTAAGAGTTCCTGATCCCGTCCGGATCGTAAGCTACATGGATGAATACACCTTCGTTATTGGTCGGGTATATGTAGTTCGGTGTCTTGTCATCGCCAAGCTTGCGACTGGGACGCGAGACATACGAAGGAATGCCTCTGCTCTCTATCGGCCACAGGTGGAGGTATGCCAGCAGATGCTGGTTCTCCTGAACCACTGACTGGAACTCGCGGGGCAGCTGTGGATATATGTCGCTTTCCTCCGGCAGTATATCCTGCACCGCAGCCTTATTCGCATCATCAAACGGCACGACTATACTCGGCATAGTAGTTCCTTCGTCCTGATCTACTAGAACAGCCCTTCTCTCTGGGCTTTGCCCAACACCTCCAGCAACTGATAGAAACCGGTGATTCCCTGTTTCCTGTGAAGGCTCTCGAGGATTCTTGTGCGCTTCTCAACCTCGGCATATATCTTGGTCTTCTTGTTGGAGGGAATGCCAAGCCTGGGCGCTATCTTATGTTCGAGGATGAAGCTGCACATATGACCACTGAAGCTATACCTGTCAATCTCCTCATCCCATCCAAAGGCCTCGATGACGCTGAACGAGTCTTCCACAGGGTCGTAACCCACGATCTCGTGAATTCCTGTCACCCGTCGACCGACCCGGCCATCGGGGAGCTTCACTGCATTCATTAGAATGACGACATTCAGATTATCGATGTAGCTCTTCGGCACAGAGATGGGCGACGACGTAATGCGCTGTATCAGTTTCTCAACCGACGACGCGTGAAACGTCGTCGCTACCGAGTGCCCGGTCTGCATTGCCTGAAACGCAACGTTTCCCTCGGGACCACGGATCTCTCCCACAAGAATCTCGTTCGGACGTTGACGCAAGGCCGCCTTCAGCAGGTCGAATGTCGTGACGGCCCCGCTGGTGTCGTTTGTACGGGTAGTTCCC
>PUON01000109.1 GCA_003552125.1 Dehalococcoidia bacterium
ATTTCCGCATCTCGCGCGTCGTGTCTCCACCGCGGGTCCCGCTCGCCATCCATTTAGCAAGTGACCCGGCGTGGACAGAGATCCCGGCTTCCCGTGCGAGCAGCCGTGCGATCTCGGTCTTCCCTGACCCGCTCGGCCCATGAAACAAAATCCCCCGCATCACGTCTTCCCATCCCAGCTGACCCGCGCGCCAAAGCCGCATGTCCTCGAGCATCTGCGCGAGCGCCTCGCGCGGAGGTCCGGGCAGGGGGAAATCCTGCAAGCGCGGATGATCCGCCTTCTGCGCGTTGGGCTGCGTCCGGCCCGCGAGATGCGCGCTGGCCTCCAGCGCGCTGCCCGCGCGCGTGGCGATCATCAGATCGGTAAGTGTGAGGAATTCGGGCCGCGCGGATGAGAGTTTTCCCCGCAGGGTATCCGGGTCCGCTTGCGTGTCTTTCGGGTAGGTCACGCCAAGAAACTCAGAGAGGATATCCTGATCGAGGGGGGCGATCCGGATATTCTGAGGGGCCAGGGCGAGAAGGGGTTTCGGTAGGGCAGCGGGAGATGCTCCGATCAGGATAAGGGGCACGCCTGCTTCCAGATCCTCCTGGAACTCCTTCGAAAAACCAACGATCGACCCTGTCTCACCCCTTGCTCCGGAGGGAGAGGTCCTGATCGCGCTGTCCGTCTTGTAGACGCAAGGGCGGCGCCCGGATGGCCAATCCCCTGTTGCCCGGATCAGCTTCTCAAGCAGCTCGGTAACGGGCGCATCATGTTCTGGATGACCCGTCGACAGAAGCAAGATCGCCCCCGGAGCAGTGATGGTGGCCCAGAAACTCTCGAAACTTTCGAAGGACCGTGCCAGCCGCAGGAGTGCGAGCAGCGGTGCGGGACGCGGGCAGTGGGTTTCCAGCACGTCCTCAGGGTTCTCGGCCTGATTGAGCAGATCATCGAGATCCGGCAGGGCATCGCCAAAATCATCATCATCGCCAAGGTCGAAACGATCCGCCTGCGGCATACGCTCCCGGAAGAGCCAGCTATGGCGGCGGGGGTCTTTGAAACCCGCGAGCATCGCAGCGGCGAGGTCGGTCCAGGGTTTCGGCGGGGTGGTCTGTGCAGTCGTGATTTGCATGAGACATCTCCGGGAAATCAGGGTGAAGGATGGGCCGCCCGGTGTGCAGGCGGGGTCGGCCGAAAGGGGGTAGGGCGGCGATCAGCTCTGAGGGTGATCTCGGGCGATCTTATCGAGCCGAGCCCTGATGTGGCCGGTCAGATCCGGGTGGTAGATCTCGGTCACCACGTTGATCAGCCCCGCATATGCGGCCGGAGGGATAACCTGATCGGGGAAGCGCTTGCGCAGATCGGCGTGGAGTTTTTTCTCTATGGCGCAGGCGAGGTGCCCGGTGGGTAGCCCGATACTGCGGAGCACTTCGATCTTCGCAGAGGAGTCCAGTCCAAGCTGGTGACGAAACCGTTTCGCAGGGTTCGCGCTATACCCCAGCTTGATCAATGAAAGCCCCTGATCAGCCCAGGTGAGCCGGACAAGATAGAGATAGGATTTCCGGGCCGTCCAGCTGGACCCGCATTTCGCACAATCGACCTGGCCCCACTGCATGTTGACCCGTGCGACGCGCTGGCGATGCCCACATGAGTGTTGATAGAGGCGATAGTTGTCGCTTCCTAGCGGGTCCCGGTCTATCAGGGTCCAGCCCTGTTTTCGGGCGGTTTCCGCATCGCGCAGCTGGAGGCAGTCTTCGCAGCGAATGTCGACTTCACCGCGCATGACGCGCTCGATGAAGCCGAAATTCCGCCGCAAGACATGGCCGCATGCGGCGCGATAAAATCCGTGATGGCGGCTCTCCGGGTCACGATGCAGGAAGGTGAGCCCCGCCGCCTGCGCGGTTTCGATCCGCGCGCGGTGCTGACAACCGCCACATGCTGGGTTCGCTGTGCGCAACGTGTGCAGGTGATGCGCTGTCAACGCGCCGCAAATCATGCACGCGAGCACGAGATGCAGGCGGTCGCGGATCCGGCTGTGGACGCGAAAGCCCTTCTGGGCGGCGAGGGCCTGCCATTCTGGCTTGATCGGGCCCGGATGCGGGGTCCAGTCCAGCGCGGGGATATGGCGAGAGCGATGAGGGATATGGAGTGGCCGATCGAGATGGGGGATCGACAGGGAACACGGGACCGGCCCGCCTTTTGGCAGGGTATCTTTGGGCATGCGAGATGCTCCTGTTTATGCACAGGGGGGGCGGGGCGCGGTGATCCCGCGCCCGCAAGGGTGATCATGGGTTGAGCCGGTCAGGCCGCCGGTGCGAGCCCCTCATCCGTGGGAAGTTCTCCCTGTGGGGCATCAAGGGTCACCACGTCACCCTCGATGAAATCATCCTCGAGCGCGCAATAGGTCTCGAGCTGATCGAGCGCGAGATGGATCATCTGATTCACGATCTCGGACATCCGGTCGCTCCCCGACACCAGGAGCGCGTCACGCTCATGGGCCGCGCGATAGCGCATCTGCGCGCAGTCGTCCGGGTCATCCG
>PUON01000001.1 GCA_003552125.1 Dehalococcoidia bacterium
CGGAGCAACGCCATGGCCATCGGGGAACGACAAAGGTTTCCGCGGCATATGAAAAGAATCCTACCGGGCTTGCGTGCTCCACGCACGCCTTCTTCTGGACTCCTGTTCGCCACTTTATGCACCAACTTCACGATCGGATCGCACCAGCGCTATACCACGGAGCAGCCGCCCAAGAATATCGGACCCGGTAATGATCCGCTTCTCGTCTGGTGTCCACACAAGAATCAGGTCTTCATCGATCACGTCGTCGCCCTTAGCCTCCGGGCGAACGGTCAAACGGCCGAGTACCTGCCCGAGCGGCGTCGATCTGTCGTGCACAACCAGCGGCCGATGGCAATGCGCGCGAGGATCGAAGTCTTCCTCCCCGAAGAGTGCGTCTCGCAGGAACTTGTGTGCATCCATCACGTGGTGAGGAACACCCGAGTGATCGACAATTATCACCCATTTCTTCCCGGAGGCTTCCAGCGCCTTCAGAAACGGGTCTTCGACAATTCTCTCATTATCCGGAAACACCGGCCATCCGTCTTTGAACGGCAGCAAGACAATACTCAGAGGATCCACCACCTCACCCTCCGCCCCCACCGGAAGGTCATCAAGTGCGAGGAAATTGACCGCCCCTGTAGCCTCAACCCGGCTCACTTCGGTCTCCCCGTTCCGCGCGTGGTGCCGGAGCATCTCCCGCAACTCCTTTTCGCGCAACCAGTTGATTCCTTCAGGACCAACCCACACGTCGAGCAGTCTGCCGGCAGGTTTCGCCACAGGCCAGAACAACAATCGATACAGACGTAAGAGGGGAGAGAGCCGAGCTCCTATCCAAAGCGCATGCCGGGAGAAGTAGGCCTGCGGCATTATCTCACCGATCAGCGTGATCAAGACCGTGGAGAATAGAAACGCTGCAACTCCCGCAAGCACCGACTCTGCGAGGAGTGCCAGTAACACATTGACGGCGACGTTCGCCCAGAGGATGGTAGCGAGGGTATAGTTTGCATCCTGCCGCAGTGCGAGGACGCGTCTCGCATCGGCATTCCCGGATCTCGCCGCGGTTTCAAGCCGAAGCCGGCTTATGGTGAATACGGCAAGATTAAGACCGGAAAGAGTGGCCGACTGTGACAGGCACAGGACGATTCCCACCCATGTCAGTACATCACTCACTTAATGCCTCCAACAGACGCCACCCATGAATCGTGGCAGACGGATGCCATTCAGGAATCCAACACGTTGCCCTTGACACCAATAACAACGACAGCCACCGGTATGTCTCGACCGCTGCGCCTCACGGCCTCGTCCACAATGCGGACGAGCGCAGAGCAGCACGGTACTTCCATTCGAACGACCGTGATATGCCTCACAGCACTCTGCCTCAGTAGCTCGGACAGTTTCTCCAGATGAGCTTCCGCATCATCGAGCTTCGGGCATGCGATCAGCAGCACCCTGCCCTTGACGATACTGTGGAAGCCTCCGTACGAGTAAGCCGTACAATCAGCTGCAATTACCAGATCGGCATCACGCAGGAAAGGTGCGGCGGGAGGCACCAGGCCAAGCTGTATCGGCCAGCTGGACAGCATCGGGCCGGTACGCGTAACTGTACCGGGACATCCCGCTGGTCGTTCTGGGGAGAACCCCAGGGATGGACAGGTTGGTACCGTCTGTCCCTTAGTATCGACGGCCTGTTGCTCCAGATGACGACGAACAGCCTCTTCATCGAATTCCGGAGCTTCGCGTTCCTCGATACGGATGGCGCCTCTCGGACACTCACCAAGACAGGCTCCAAGTCCGTCGCAGTAGACCTCGCTCACCAGTCTTGCCTTGCCGTCAACAATCTGCAGCGCTCCCTCGGCACACGACGGCACACACGCGCCACAGCCATCGCACTTCTCCTCATCTATGCTGATGATCTTTCTACGAATCCCGCTCATGACCTACTTCCTCGCATCTTCAATCGATTCCCCCCGGGTCTGGCGCAGTGCACAGATATACCTCGTGTGGCACAGAACTTCGACGCGGGTTTCGGTGAGAAGTATAGCCGCCCGGCAACTATGATGGAGAATCCACGAATACGGACAGGTCACAATCCTCAAGACGTTCGGATTCAACCTCTTCAACGGGGTATGGCCCGTGAGCCCCCAACGAAAGCAATCGCTGCCAGTATTGCCACGCTCGCCAGAGAAGCGTAGTACGTGGCCGTTACATCTATGAGAAATCCGAAAAGAACGGGCATTGCAAGCGGGCCAACGTTTCCGACGGATGATATGAGCCCAACGACGGTGCCGGCATAGGGCGACAACCGGTGGTGTTCAACTGGTACTGTCAGGCTGATAACAAGACAGCCGGTAGTCGCGAATCCGGCGAGTACGAGAGCAGGAATCAGGAGCAGCAACGGCCCAAGGGCGATGCAAGCCACCGCAGCCACGGCAAGCAGACCCAGCATACCAACCAGGGAACGTCTGCTGGGCAGCCGATCCGCCATGAATCCAACCACAGGGCCGGCGAAGAAGAAGCCCACCGGAAGCAGTGAGGCAAGCGACGGATTAGTCTGCTTCATCTCCAGTACCCGCGGCATCCAGTTCGCAAGGGTGTCATAACAGCCCATGGAGGCTGCCAGCAGACACAGCAGCAACCAGACATGTTTGTCACGAACCAGCATCCTCACATCTTCAAGCCGCACCCCGAACTCAACCGGTCTCTCACTCCTTCCCAGCAGCCACCAGGTAATAGAAACTATGCCACCGAGGCCCGCGTACAGGAGGAACACCTCGCGCCAGTGCATCGCATTGAGCAGCAGCGGGGTCACTCCAAGGGCGGATGCGTTGCCAGTCGCGAAGCCGGCAATATACGTCCCTGTACCCAATCCGGGACGTCCAAGTGCCCATTCCTTGACCATGAGAGAAAGCCCTGGAAGTGTGGCAGCCAGTCCGAATCCAAGCAGAAACTGGCTGACCAGAAGACCAGTGTAGTCCTGGACCACCGCCCTGAGCAGGGCGGCAACGGTTGCCAGGAGGAGGGAGACGCGCATAACGGCCACATATCCCTTCCTGTCGGCAACGAGCCCCCAGGGCAGGCGGAATATGATGAGACTCACCATGGACATGGAGAATGCGAGGCCAAACTGCGTATGACTGAGGTTCATCTCGCGCATCACGGGGCTGACCATAGGAGCGATGCTGAAGAGGAGCAGGTGGACGAGAAAGGCAATTGCGAACGCCTGCACGAACATAATTCGGCGACTGGTGTCGCCTGACCCGACGCGGTACTCAGTGCCTGGTCGATCCATGAGATTTGTGATTATCTCACGCGACATCGGGCCATTCAACGAACAGCCTCAATTCGCATACGCTAATCGAGTACAGCTTGGAACCGCCAGTTGGGGTGCAGGAGATTGAGGCAGCGTAGAGCGCCGCGCGAACTGCGTTGGGTCTACATGCGTTGACATTCCCAACTCTGCCGTATTAGCATGTGCCCGAGACAATAATTGAATACTCTCAGGGGAGCCGCAAGGCTGAGAGTCCTCGACGCGAGGAGACCCTCAAGACCTGATCTCGGTAATGCGAGCGTAGGGAAGATCCTCACCGCGTCCGGAACCTGAATTGTCAGGTTCTGTTTCAAGATGCCTCTGCATGCTCCTCGTGGGAATCGAAGGAGGCTTCATGCTGCCACAGATTGGCAAAATCGACCGTGCGAGTTTCGACAGGAGTATCTTCTCGCGACTGGGTCACCCCGACGCCAGCGTCCTCATAGGGCCGCAGCATGGCGTTGACGCTGCCGCCATCGAGCTGCCTGACGGCAAGGTTATGGTTGTGGCAGAGGACCCGACGTTCGGCATGCCCGTAATAATGCCATATTTCGGCTGGGCCATCGTCCATATCTGCGCCAGCGACGTTGCGGTGCTTGGCGTAAGACCACGCTACATGACTATCTGCCTCATGTTGCCTCCCGGCACGGAGGAAAGCGTGCTGGATGCTATCTGGAAGCAGGTACATGAGGAGTGCGACAAACTGGAAATCGCCATCGTCGGAGGACATACCGGAATCTATCCCGGTATCGGTTACCCGCTCAACGGCGGCTGTACCATGATGGGTATCGGAGACAAGTCTCAACTCACGCCGCCATCCAACGCCAGACCAGGTGACCGGATCATCATCACCAAGGGACCCGCAGTGCAGACCACCGGAACACTTGCGTTGCAGGCGGAATCCGCCCTCGCCGCCGCAATGAGTCCTGATCTGCTGCAGAAGGCTAAGTCCCGGTTCCACGAGATGACGGTGGTGGAAGATGCCCTGGTCGCCGCTCCCTACGCCAACGCGATGCACGATGCAACTGAGGGGGGATTGCTCAACGGCGTGTATGAAGTTGCCGCAGCTTCGCGCACAGGAGTAACCATTTACGAGGATAGGATCGCGGTGCCGGAAGAGACTCGCGCCATTTGCGACTACTTCAACATTGATCCTCTGATCTCCATAAGCGAAGGTACACTGGTAATCGCCGCGCCACCTGACGAAGCTGAGGGACTGATAGGTACGCTCCAGGAACACGATATTCCCGCCTGGGACATCGGAGAGATAACCTCCGAAGAGAGGACAATCATCGATTCGAAGGGTAACCCCAGACCCCTGAGTCCGGTGGCGGTCGACCCGTTCTGGAGCGCCTATTTCAGCACACTGGAGGAATAGTATCCATGGAAGAGAAGGATCTGGTACTGGGAAACCTGGTTCGCGCGATGAATACCCTTAGCAATTGTCCCGAGTTCGCATGCCTTGTGCCTGAAGTCAGGGTCAACCTGGTCTACGCTTTGCCGGACCCCCATTCCCCTCAAGACGTCGCAGCCATCGAGGGACGGATTACGGCGGTGAGAGGAGTCCCGCACGCGTCGGGTATGCCCGATTTCGGTGTCTCGGACCACATGGCACGGCTCATCATACAGGTACGGCAGACACAGCCGGAGATCCGGGCGGGCATCAACTTCAAGTGTAATGCCGGGATAATCGAGGTCGTGAAGGCCTACTGTGCAGAGAAGGGCTACTCGTTCGGTGATATCGACCGCACCACGGAGCCTGCGGAGGTAGCCGGAGAGGACGGCAGCTCGATGCCATGGAAGATAGCGCAACTCATCGACAGGTTTGGTGCGGTACCACACCTGTTCTACGAAGGTGACGGCTGGGGCAAGGAACCATTGTTCGTAGCTATAGGCCGGAACGCAGTAGAGGTGGCCGAAATCGCATCGGACATCGCCCGGCGACATGCCCGGTCCGGATAACCAGACGCCATTCCTACACGTGAATCTCAACGCATTAAGGAATGTCGAGGTGCCTGGAATACTACGTCCAGAAGAGCGACAGCCGGGCACCTGGACATCTATTGCATGCACAGCCAAAGAGGCTGCATCATCCGGCGCCACACACTCTCCGCAGCATCAGACAAGCCGCTGGTGATGACGGAACCTGATGCAGGTCTATATCGAGGAGGCTCCGTTAAGCCTCCAGCACGGGAGCAGCTTCAAGTGTTTCTGATGACCTTGGTACTGCTTGGCATGCACGGGCAGGGACCGCATGACACATGAGACGGATGCCTGCGAGTATTGACCAATCGACTGGCCCGTGACAAGATGTGCCGCACAGGTCAGCATGCCGTGGTCCCGTTGCCGGATTGTTTCCGCGGTTCCAAAGGAGGTCAGTGACGGAGTCTCGCGACAAGATCAACGTCGGGTCACATCGGTCCAGTTCAATGCTGATCGGTGTATTGTTGCTCGCACTCGGGTTTGCCCCTTGGATCGCGTACTGGGTGCTTGTGGCCCTCCCGCAGGACGGCGCAATTGTCGTGGCGCTGGGCATCTCGTGCGCGTTGATGGCACAACAGATATGGTCCAGATCCTACAGGCTGCTGGATGTTGCCACTTTCGTGTATTTCGCCATCGCCGCGTTCATTACCTTCCCAATCGGTTCCCCACTGTTCATAATCCATGTGGCTCCGTTGAGCTTCGGATTCCTTTTCGCTATGGCCGTCTTCTCGTTCGTAATACGTCAACCATTTACGGGGCATACGGCACGATATGGGTACCCTCCCGAGTACTGGAACAACCCCGACTTCATCGCTTTGCATCGTACTATCACTGCAGCGTGGGCGCTTTTGTTCCTGTTGTGCGGGATGATACTCACGTTTACGGATCTTTCCACGAGCTCCATCGTGCCCATGACACTGATTGCGCTGGGAATCGTTTTCACCGTCGTCTTCCAGGTCAAGGGGCCTGCCTTTCTTGTCAAGCAGCGCTACAAGCCATACGAGTGGCACGTTCCACTGACACCATCCACGGGAAAACAGGAGCGCGAGTACGATGTGCTAGTTGTGGGAGCGGGAATAGGAGGACTAACCTGCGCCGCATTACTGGCACAGCGTGGCTACAAGGTCCTGGTGATGGAACAGCAGGCTCAGGGCGGAGGCTATTGCCGTTCGCTGGAGAGGGGAGACTACGCATTCACCACCGGGGTGGCGGGAATTACCGGTCTGCGGGAAGACGGCCCGGTGAAGCGCCTGCTCGCTCAACTCAACATCCCCACCGATGGCCGTTTCGTACCCCACAACCGAAGATACGTATTGAAGGGTCAGAGCATTGATATCCAACCAGGGGTCCAGAATACAATCGCGACACTGGCTGACATCTTTCCCGAAGAACGAGAACGAATCGGTGCCTTCTACCAGGACTCTTCAGAGGCCTTTTGCCAGCTTCACGAGTACAGCAGGCAATTCGGAGCGCCACTGCCCGAACACCTCATAGTCCGTCTGATGAGGGACACGGCAGCAGCCAGTCTACCACGTGAATTCGCAAGACTGTATGACTGGTTGGGTAAGACATTCGAGCAGAAACTGGACGAATACTTTGACAGTGAGAACCTTAAGGCGCTGGTGGCAGCACCATCAGGACAGAACGGTACCACGCCCCGGGTGACGCCCGGACTGAGAGCACTGATAGGATGCGTGGGACCGCAACTTGAGGGGCTCTACTACCCGGTGGCCGGACCAGGCGGCTTTGCAAACGCCCTTGTTACTGCGGTTGAATCATATGGCGGCACGGTCATGCTCAATTCCCGCGCGGACCGCATACTCACAGACAGAAGGCAGGTCCGCGGTGTCCGGTCCGGTGAGGAGATCTATCAGGCGCGTGTGGTGGTAGCGAATGTGAACCCGCGCACCTGTGTACTGCAGCTCGTTGAGGCCAGTGAAGTCGGCGGGGTGTACATCGACTACATTAAGAGCCTGCCGATGTCGCGCTCCGCCTTCATCGTATACGCCGGCGTCGATGATGATCTTTCCTCATATCCCTCCCTGATACAGAATCTCGATGGCGACTTCAGCATTGTCATTAACTCGAACGTTGATCCTCGCTTCGCTCCCAAAGGACGTTCCAGCATTACGCTGATAGCGCCGATGGGATACCGTGACTTCCCGCCGAGAGATGAGCGCGACTACGATGACAGGAAACGCCAGTTTGCCGCGCTATTGATCAGAAAAGCGGAGGAGGTAATCCCGGGATTGAGCGGGAAGATCTCGACTTTGGATGCGGCAACGCCGAGAACCCTCGAAACCTACACATCGATTCCTGAAGGGGCACTCTATGGCTTCGACCAGTCAGTAAGCACGCGCCGCCCGCATTTCCGAGCGCCGATCAAGGGTCTGTACTTCGCGGGTGCGTCGACATTCCCGGGCGCCGGGGTGGAATCAGTCGTCATATCTGGTACCATCTGCGCCAACGATATTGACGGATGGACTCAGGCGAACCAAGAATGAGCGGGACATCGGACAGAAACCGGGAAATCGGGGAGCACCACTCCCCCACCGATCCGCTGTCTGTGGAGTCGATTACGAGCTTCATCAGGACCGTGGTGAGCGACAGTCCCGAGAACAGACTCATCTACATCGACAACAGTCCCATTTTCGATGCACCTATGATCGGCATCGCGGATGGCGACGACCCTATCTTCGAGCAGTACCTCCACATCATCGGACCGCACCACCTGACGCCACGCAAAGCACTCTCCGCAGCCACCGGACTGACTTTCGAGGACCGACACATTCCACTACGCGTGATCTGCTGGGTACTGCCCATTTCTGACGCGACGAAGCGCAGCAATGCAGCAATGACTGCCCTGCCGTCCCAACGATGGGCACATACACGACACTACGGTGAACAGTTCAACGACGAGCTGAGAAAGAGGCTCGAAGTGTATCTGCAAGACCATGGGGTGGCTGCCGTGGCTCCAGCGACGTCTTCTGTCTTCAAGACATTGCGTGACGCACATGGGAAGCCAACATCCACGTGGTCGGAGCGTCATGCTTTGTACGCTGCTGGCCTGGGAACCTTTGGACTGTGTGATGGATTCCTTACGCCTGTTGGCAAGGCAATGCGTTGCGGTAGCGTGGTGGCGGCGCTGCCACTCCCGGTTACTCCACGTGTCCACGAGTTGCATAATGGGGCATGCACGTACACGTCCAAAGGCAAATGTGGTGCGTGTATTGCCAGATGCCCCGCCCATGCCATTTCAGCGTCGGGACACGACAGGAACAAATGCGAACAACACCTGAAGATGCAGTTGCAACAGGTGGGCGAGCCATATGGGGTATCCATTGCAGGATGCGGACTGTGCCAGACCGCCGTCCCATGCGAGTCCCGATTGCCATCGTGACAGACATGCCCACCTGTGCTTTGGCATCCTACCAATAGATGCGCACGCTTTCCACAATCCCCAGGGTGTTCCAGCGACACGGCCCCAGAAGCTCCCGCTGCATCTCCAGCGTTACACGCGCTGCTTCCAGTTCGTTGTAGAGCCACTGAGCGTGACGCGCATCTTCACTGCCGGCAACAAGTGAACGACTGCTTACAAACTCGTTGTATTCCTGGGCCTGCAGATTGAACTCTTCCAGATCGGCCAAATATTTGTCCCAGGAGCGGCTGTACTGCTCGTAGAACGTGTACTTGGGAGACTCAGCCCGATCAAGTGAGATCAACCCGTACTCTCTTCCTGTTCGCACGTATGCAATCTTGTCATGATCACACCCAGAGAAATCCGCCGCTGGTGATATGACAGTGGCGTCTGCTCCTGTGCAATCGACGAATACGAGACCTCGATCGAGTGTCTCAAACGCATTTAGCGCGTGCCCTATCTCCTTCCCCCTTAAGTCGATCGACACCCAGGCGGACCGTATCCCTGCGCTCTCTGCGTTATTGTGCAACTGCTGTGCAAAGGCTCCACACATGTGCAGGCCAGGGATGTACGGGCTCTCATCCGTCGGATCTGCCACCAGGAAGTCCATAAGCTCATTCCAGGTAACATCCACTGCTTCATCATTGTTCACCAACTCGATGGGAACACCTAAAGGGGTGGCCATATAAGGCGGCTGGACATCCTGATACACATCGACGTTCGGGCCGATGAGATTCTTGACGTTAATGATCTCGGCAGAAGTCGTACGATGCACCTGCACTTGAATGATCTGCGGAGAGTTGTGGGCTCGCTCCGCCGCCACCGTCAGGCCTGTGTGGTGTGTTCCTTCAGGCAACCCCGTTGTGTCAACACGAACCGTCAGGACCTGCAGGTCGGCTTCAAGCGTACCACTGGTTGGTTCGACGTTCAGCCAGGAAGCATCGCTCCTGACTTCCCATTCCAGTGTTACCCGCCCTTGATTTCGAAGCACGATTGCCTGCGGCATCACGCCGCTTCCTGCATCGTCAACAAACAAGAGCTGTGTGGGTGATACGTGCAGCGACGGCGTTTGCGGCCACAGCAATGGGGACATCATCATTGCCACGAGTGCAGTGATCACTGCAAGAATGACGAGTCCGGTGAAGAGGCGCCAGCCACGTCGTGGCCGCTCCTCCTCCCAATCGTAGTCGCTTGGACCCGGGGGGCGATTGTGGCCTCTCGTCCCCGCATTCTTGTCCTGTCCGTGACGCCCGGCCTCGGTGCGGAGCAACAGGCCGCACTTCGGCTCATGGCACGACCAGGCATCCATGTTGGGATCGTAATGCAGCTGCCGGCCACAGTGTGGACAGCGTATTATTGTATTACGCAAATGAAATCCCTCTGAACGTTAGCACAAGGCTGCAGATGGCAACTTGCTCATTGACCCACAGTCGAAATCACGGATTGTGGAGGCATCTGTACTTTGACGCATGTCCATCACCGTGGTACTGTATCAGTGTTCTGCCCTGATTACACCTCCTCTTCACATCACAGGGCATACCACCAGTTTCCCTCCTGTCGGGGAAGGGAGAGGGGAGCCTCCCTTCCCCATTTTTGTGGTGCTCGGGATCGCCCCGACTTCTAATAGGAGACCGACCCAAGCATCAAGAAGCCCGTCGCGATCGGGACCACATGTGATCCGGAACGCGACGGGCGATTGTCATTTCAACGACGTCTAACGTACTGCCAACCTGCCATCAGGAGCCGATGACATCCCGGCAGATCTTGAGGAACTGTGCGTTGGTGAGGAGCGTGTGCTGCACCCGTCCCTGCGATTTCACCCGGTCGGTGATCTCCTTGATCTGATCCTCCGTGGCCTTGATACCGTGAACATCCAGATAGTATTCGATTGTCGCGGCACCACTGTTCTTTCCCAGAACGAGATGATACGGCTCCATTCCGACGACTTCAGGTACGAACGCCTGGATTGTAACGTCGAATCCCGCATCCTTGAACTTTCGATGCAGGTCGGCGGCAATACCAGTCTCCAGCTTGTTCAAATCACGCCCAACGATGGGCTTGTTCCCTGCCAGCGCCCGCCTCGAGATATTCTCGACGGTGACAGATGCGTTCATGATGCCATCCAGTCGGATACCGGTCTTGATGCCTGCGAGCAACTCGAGCATCATAACCACCTCTTCAGTGGCCACATTCCCGGTCCTATCGCCGAGTCCGTTATACGCAGTGTGGATGACGCTCGCACCATTCGCGACCGCTTCAAGCACACCTGCGTTCGCCAGTCCGAATTCGTTGTGTGTGTGGAACTCGAGGGGAACGTCCGGAACCCACTCTTTCAGCTTACGAAACAGATACCCTACCGCACGCGGTGAAGCCACACCGACAGTGTCGACGGCAACGATACCATCAAGCTTCGTCTCACGCGCTAGCGTAGAGTAAATCTCCTTCACGTAATCCCAGTCATCACCGCGAGTGAGATCCCAGCCCATGAAAATCGTCTTAAGATTGTTCTCATTGGCGTACTTTGTGGTGGTGATCAATCGATCGAGCACTTCTTCCTTGCACAGCCCATACGCTGCATCACAGGCGTAAGGATTCATGATGTGCTCGAGAATTGCCGTATTCACACCCGATTCTATCGCAAGGTCGATGTCCTTCTTGATAGTCCTCACAAACGCAACCATCTCGGAGTTGAGATTGCGCTTGACAATGCGCTTCATGCCCTCAAGGATCTCCGGAGAGGCTGGAGGCATGCCGATTTCGAGGCGGTGAATGCCGATGTCGGCCAACGCCTCCGCTATCGCAACCCTTTCCTCCGGAGAGAAGGCAACTCCGACGGTCTGCTCACCGTCACGGAGAGTGACATCATGGATCTGTACCGTCTTCCCTCGAAAGTCGGAGATGACCTCCGGCTCAAAATTGAGTGGTGACACCCACCACTTGCCGTTCACGAAGTGTTCGGTGCCTTTAAGTCGCTCAACGTCGTAACCCATATCGTTCCTCCTTGAAATGGCCATCGTGCCGACGCATATTATACCCGCAATCGTCACCGATGTGGGGACGCAGGCCAGCTCCAGGCCTCAGCGAGACTCCCAGTCGCCCACAACCTTCCTGCAGATAGCAATGAATTGCGCGTCAGTCAGAAGGCTATGCTGAACTCGACCGTGCCACTTGACCTGGTCGGTTATCTCTTTGACCTGTTCCGAACTTGCCTGAATGCCGTAGCAGTCTAGGAAGTACTCTACCGTGGCCGAGCCGCTGTTCTTACCAAGGACCAGCCGGATCGGATCCTGCCCTACAAGCGAGGGATGAAACGCCTGCATCGTGATGTCGAAAGATGCTTCAGAGAACTTCCGGTGCAGATCCGCATCGATCCCGGTCTCAAGGTCAAACAGACCACGACCAACGATGGGCTTGTTAGGTGGCACAACTCGCCTGCTGATGTTTTCAACGAGAAGCGATACGTGCATGAGACCGCTGAGATCGATGCCGGTGGAAACCCCGTGGGCCAGTTCAAGTATCACTGCTATCTCTTCCGTGGCAGCGTTTCCTGTGCGGTCGCCCAAACCATTGAACGCCGTGTGGACGACGCTGCATCCTGCAGCTACCGCCTCGATGACACCTGCGTTTGCCATGCACATGTCATTATGTGTGTGGAACTCCAGCGGAATGTCAGGTAGTATCGAGGATAGTTTTCGAAACAGAAAGCCGACAGCGCGCGGATTGGCAACGCCGAATGTGTCGACAACTGCAATCCCATCAGGATCAGCGTGCGCCCTCAGTGCCGTGTAGATATCCTCGATGAAGTCCCAGTCATCGCCCCTGGTCAGATCCCAGCCGAGGAAGATCGTCTCGAGGCCTCTCTCTTTCGCGTACAGGACGCCCCTGACTACCCGTTCCTTGACTTTCTCGCGATCCAACCCGTAGCCACTCTCGCAGGCGTACGGATTCATTATGTGCTGCAGTACCACTCGACTGAGGCCGCAATCAACGACCATGTCCACGTCAGACGCCAAAGTACGTGCAAATCCATAGAGCCCGGCATTCAATCCAAGAGCAGCCACCCGCCGCATGCCGTCCCGGACCTCTTCAGACACGGGAGGAAGTCCCACTTCGAGTCGCGGAATGCGGATCTCATCGAGAGCGAGTGCGATCTCGACGCGTTCCTCAGGAGAGTACGCCACACCAACGGTCTGTTCCCCATCGCGAAGCGTGACGTCATGAAACTGAACAGAACGTCCTGCGAATGGGTGGGCAACTACCTGTTCGTAGTTGAAGGGGGACATCCACCACTTGCCTGCCCTATAGTTCGGCTGCCTGTTCAATCTCTCAATATCATACATGTGCATCCACCTGCAGAGAGCACGGCGACCTTCTTCCCTGCCGCGCGTCGCGCTCACTCACGAAGCGCGACGCAGATCACGAAATGACCACCTCGGTTTCGCTCGTACTCATCCATGGCCACGCTTGTTCAACTTGTACCATGGATGGAAGCTGATGATACAGTCGCGGCAATCATCCTGCCGAAGCAATCCCTTCTTGGCCAGTTGCATACCCTGCAGGCAGTCGGCCACCCGCATCGGCATGAGGAAGTGCTCCCGCACATATTCACGACCACGCTCACCAACCATTGCTCCCTCTCCGGGATTACGGAGCAGCGAGACGATTCGCCTTGCGGTGTTGGATGCTCCACCGTAGAAGAAACCGGTGACGCCATTACGGATCTGCAGCGGGATCGCTCCCACGTCGGCGCCTATAACCGGCTTGCCCTTCCACAGGGCTTCGGTAATGACCAGGCCAAAGCCCTCCCGGGTTGACGGCTGCATAATGACCGAGGCTGCCCGTTGCAATGCGTTGACCTCGTGCCAGTTCGCAATGCGGTCATCCAGCGGCAGATTGAGGATATGAATATCCTCATCCCCCTCAACCATTTCAGTCACCTGATGCAGTACCCGCACGCCTTCCGGATCATCGGTCGCGATGCCTCCAGCCAGAATAAGCTGGCACTTCTCCTCGCTTCGAGCCATCTTGAACGCCTTGACAGTGCGATCGAGTCCTTTCCAAGGATCAAACCGTCCGATCTGCGCCACGATAGGAATAGAAGCATCGATGCCATGCTTGTCGAGCACGCGGCGGACTTCCTCGGGTGCAAGGTGCCGGTTCTTCTCAGACAGAGGATCGATGAACGGAGGTATGATCAGCTTCGGGAGGGGCCAGCGAGAAACCACGTAGTGAGCAGCTGAGAAGATGGACACATCGTAGTGCTCAGTCCATGCCGTCATGAAATCCCAAAGGCGAGGATTACGTCTTATGGTCTCCTCATCAATATCGATATGGCAGCGCCACAGCCATGGCTGGCCATCCGACTTGAGATAGCGACCCAGGCCGAAAGGCTGCGGATCATGGATGACAACGATATCATGGTCGCAACTCCCTGCACGTTCACGGGCGCACTGCTCGATCGCTTCGAGATAGGAGCCCTCCATCTGCATCGTGAACTGGCCTTTCTTACCCTGCAACAGATTGTGAAGCGTCTTCGTTGTCTCGAAATACTCGGGTGACCCACTTATGATGCGCCATTCCACGTCAAGCCCTAGTTGGTCAAGCAGCGGAATATAGCTGAATAACATTTCAGCAACACCGCCACCCTTTGCACTTGAGTTCATCTCAAGGATAGAGGCGCCATCCAACGCGTCGGCGACCCGCCGCAGTCGGCTGATCTCTTCCTCTCCTACGAAGGGGGTATACTCCTCGATCGGCGCACATGCGAATGGCCGCTGGCCCATGCGACCGCTGTAGACTGTACCATCTGCCAAAGGAAACGCACATGTATCCATGCTACTCATAGAACCTCCGCACCCATGGATTGGGTATCTACAGGTGAACTGCCGACCCCGGGCTATCGCAATTCCACGCTGCTGTCGCTGTCCAGAAACAATCGCAACGAGCCTTCGGGCTTTTCAACACTAATCCGGGACCGCGAACCAACTATGCTTTCCTCAACCGTGAATGAGCCAACAATCTCTGCCCCTTCCATCACAATTGAGTTGGTGATAGTCGCACCAGTGACCCTGACGCCCTTTCCAAGACTGACGTAGGGACCAACGCAGCAATCCTTGAGGACGCAATCGGCTGCAACCGACACGGGTTCTTCAATCCGGCATCCGGAAACTGAAGCATCGCAGGATACTCCAACCTCACATGCCGCCAGTCCGGGAACAGGAGTCATGCCACCCGTCTTCCCCACCGCCCCCAACAGCACCCTATTAGCTTCAAGAATATCAGCCTTGGTACCGGTATCAAGCCACCAGCCCTTCAGAATGTGGCTTACGACGGTCTTGCCGGTATCCAACAGCTTCTGGATGGCATCCGTTATTTCCAGCTCACCACGCCACGAAGGACCTGTCTGATCGATAGCCTCATGCACAGCTCTGGTGAACACGTATGCACCCACCAGGGCCAGATTGCTCTTGGGCTCCTTGGGCTTCTCCACAAGCCGCACCACATGACCGTGTTCATCCAGCTCAGCAACGCCGAATCGCCTCGGATCTTCCACTTCCCTGAGAAGGACCAATCCGTCCGGCTTGCTCTCACAAAACCCCTTCAACAACGGCGCAACACCACCCTCGATCAGGTTATCTCCCAGGAACATGAGAAAATCAGAATCACCGAGGAAGTGGCGCGACACTTTGACCGCATGAGCAAGGCCGCCAGGCACCTCCTGAGTGATGTACTGGACATCCAGTCCCCACGCCGCACCATCTCCAATCGCCTCACGTATTCGGGCGCCGGTGTCCGGAGAGATGATGATCCCCACTTCGCGAATACCGGCGTCCGCAATCTGCAGCAACACGTACGACAGTATCTCCCGGTTACCCAGTGGGATCAGGTGCTTGGGGGTAGAGTGACTCAGCGGGCGAAGTCTCGTTGCCTTTCCTGCACACAGCACGATGGCTTTCATAAGCCCCTCCTCCTGGGATCAACGCACGGCCGAAAACAAGATGCCACACAACACAATCCAATTCGACAGCCGTGGTTGCGTTCAACAAGTCTATGCAATCGAAGTCCAGGGGTCAATCTTGCTGGACCGAGAGAACCACACGACAATTGGCACTTTGGCCAAGCACCGCGCATACGGGTATAATCGATGTGAAGACTCCGCGGCAGTTCCGCACACAGGGAGGTACAGGACGTATGGGAAGACTGCTGATAGTCTCCAACAGGCTACCCGTAACGGTTCACCGAAAGCGTGGACAACTCCACTTTGAGCCTAGTGCCGGCGGACTGGCGACCGGCCTGTCTTCTTTCTACCGCAGCTACAACGCGCTGTGGATCGGCTGGCCTGGCATCGACAAACGGGAGGGCACCGCCAACAAGGACGACATCAAGGAGAAACTGCTTGCCGAGAACTGCTACCCGGTGTTCCTGTCCCAGAAGGAAGTCGATGAGTACTACGGCAAGTTCTGCAGCGCCACAATCTGGCCGCTGTTCCACTATTTTCCTCAGTACGCTTCATACACGCAGTCGTCGTGGCAGGCGTACGAGAAGGCGAACCACACCTTCTGTGATGCCATAGTCGAGGTATGGGAGCAGGGTGACACAATATGGGTTCACGACTTTCACCTGATGCTGCTGCCGCAGATGCTGCGCGAACGACTACCTGACCCAACGATAGGGTTCTTTCTGCACATACCGTTCCCCTCGATCGAATTGTTTCGACTGCTGCCGTGGCGCAGCCAGCTTCTCAACGGCATGCTCGGGGCAGACCTCATCGGCTTCCACACGTGGGAATATGCGGGACACTTCCTCTCGAGCTCCCGGTTCCTGCTCGGCTATGATTCGTGGATGGGAAGGATCACGGCCGGGGACCGCATATCCAAGGTTGACGCATTCCCAATGGGCATCGATTATGAACGCTTCGCGGGAACTGCCATCACCTCCGAGGTCGAGAAAGAGGTCGAGAAGCTGGACCGTAGCTTCAAGGACCGCAAGGTGGTCCTGTCGGTCGACAGACTCGACTACAGCAAGGGAATCCTGCGCAGGCTGGAGGCATTCGGTCTGTTCCTGGAGAGAAACCCTCAATACCGGGAGAAGCTCACTTTCGTCCTCGTCGTTGTGCCCTCTCGGACAATGGTGGCACGCTACGCGCTGCTCAAGCGGCAGATCGACGAGTTGGTCGGGGCCATTAACGGAAAGCATGGCACCATTGGCTGGACGCCTGTCTGGTACATGTATCGTTCAATTCCCTTCCAGACTCTCGTCGCCCTGTACCGGCGAGCGGACGTAGGCCTGATCACCCCCGTGCGCGATGGCATGAACCTGGTTGCCAAGGAATACCTGGCCTCACGAGTCGACGGCCGTGGCGTCCTAGTGCTGAGCGAGACGGCCGGCGCGTCGAAGGAGCTGGGCGAGGCACTAACGATCAATGTCAACAATGACAACGACATCGTGGAGGCGCTTGAGCATGCACTCGAGATGCCCGATGCCGAGCAGGCCGAGCGCCTGCGGATCATGCAGCGGCGATTACGGCGATACAACGTCCAGCGCTGGGCAGAGGACTTCATTCACACGCTGCTTGACTCCTCAAAACTACAGGAGGAGATGGGAGTCAAACCACTGGGAGCGCAGTCTAGAAGGAAGCTGATCAAGTGCTATCACGAGGCACAGCGACGCCTGCTACTTCTGGACTATGATGGCACGCTGGTTCCGTTCGCCTCCAGGCCTTCAAAGGCCGTGCCGACCCGAGAGGTGCTCGATCTGCTATCCGAGCTGGGCAGACAGTCTCACATCGACGTGGTGCTGACGAGCGGCCGCGACAGGGATTCGCTCGACGGCTGGTTTGGAGAGTTGCCGATTAGTATGATCGCCGAACATGGGGTCTGGCTGAAGCCCCGCGAAACTCGTCAATGGGAGATGATCGAGCCTCTCAATGCAGATTGGAAGGAAGAAGTGCGCCCAATACTCGAAATGTACGCGGATCGGACTCCCGGATCATTCGTTGAAGAGAAGGACTTCTCGCTCGTGTGGCAGTACCGGCGTTCCGATTCCAGGCTTGGAGAACTCCGCGCCCGCGAGCTTGTCGCCCACCTCGAAGGCCTCACCACCAACCTTGATCTGCAGGTCCTTGAAGGTAATAAGGTGGTCGAGGTGAAGAACTCCGGGGTGAACAAGGGACGCGCAGCGCTGAGGTGGCTCAACGCAAACGAGTACGACTTCGTACTTGCCATCGGTGATGACTGGACAGACGAAGACACATTCAAGTCGGTACCGGAGGAATGCTGGAGCATCAAAGTTGGTCTCAGCACCACCGCGGCACGATATAACATCAGTTCACACAACAAAGCGCTCGCACTCCTGCATGAGCTTCTCCAACAGGGGGAACAGGGGCATTGATGAAAGGGGGGTCGCAGATGCGACCTCTACGCAGTGTGTCATCTCTTGCGAGTGGAACCACCACACAAGCGGCGTTCTGCCTCTTGGGCCACCAGAGCCGCTAACGGCCTTACAGAAGCCGAGGGTTGAGACGATCACGCCACGCAGGCACATCCTCGCGTGACGGCACGATACCGTAGAAGTCCCACGACATGCCGAACGGCATCTCAGCAGTCATCGACTTCTCCACAACCCCAGGCTCCTTCAGTGCTATCTCACGCCGCAACGCACCGGTGACTATCTCGCGGCCCACTATTGTGAGCACTTCGGGATTGCCATTCATCTTCACTACATCAGCAGCCTCAGCAAGTCGCGTCATATCCGCCACCAACAAAGTAGCAAAGATCACCTGTATCAAGTCCGAGACGCCATACCTGCCACTGAGACGACGCACATAATCCCTGGTCTCTTGCCGAAGTACCGCGAAGTAGCCTCGCACCTGGCCTGATTCGGCCAATCTGTTCAACGCAAACGCCAGGCGCAGAAAGCAGCACTCGAGCTCCACACTGCGATGCGCATCTACCTCAATGTGGGGAAAAGCGACTCCCAGTACGTGTCTTGCGGTTAGCATGGCACTTCCCCGGAACGGCCGTCCCGCTTCTTCACCCATAGTCACCACAACCCCCGCCTTATGCCAGCCGGGAGGCGTGTCCGCCACACCGGCATCATCTGCATGCAAGTGAGGGTACTAGAACGACCGGCACAGGCGACCTGCGCAGTACCCTGTCGGCCACACTGCCGATGAACCACCGCGATACTCCTCCTCTGCCGTGAGAACTGAGGACAAGAAGATCAACGTTGTTATTCTCTGTATACTCAAGAATCTTCTCAGCCGCCTGCCCAACCTGCACCACCGTGGTGACTTTGGACGTGGCCAGTGCGAGATCGGCCTTGGCTCTCTCAAGATACTCAAATGTGTCCTCGATGGCCCGTTCCTCTGCCTCCTTAACCCGCTCAGGACCCATATATACCGCGGCAGGGATGGCAGGCGGTTCAACTACCGTCAGCAGTACCACTTCGGGGATAGCTCTGGCGGTTGCGATTTCCCTGACATGATCCAAGACGCACTCGGCGAATTCCGACAAATCCAGGGGCACCAGCATCTTCTTGTACATCCTGTTCCTCCTCAACAGTTATGTCACTCAAAGCGCGTTTCCTTCAAACGCCATCCCTGTAAGAGGACTTCGGCGACGTGAAGGACTCGCATCACCGTAATGATACCAGTATAGCCCGCAACGAAAGGAGTGTGTGGACACGCCTTCACGACGGAGTACGACATTCTTCAGGCAGGTTGCGTGGGAAGCAATCCTGTAGTACCTTGTTCGTCACGGAAGACTCACGTCCCCTGCAGACTCAATTGAGAACACCTCCTCGACATTGAAGGGAGAGATATGGCTACACGACAAGAGGCAGACAGTCTACTGGCGATCGCCCGAGAGTACTACGTATCCGGGTTCGGCAGAGGAGACGCATTCCACGAAAGACCCGGCGCCATAATCGAATCTGCTGATGGCCACTACGCCGTCGATATAAATGGCACACGCCTGTTTGATACCGAAACCTGTGCATCAGCATGCTACCTCGGCTTCGGCCGGCCTGAAGTGATGCAGGCGTTACAGGAAGAGATGGCGCGAATACCATGCACTACTCCGTTATTCGTCCCAACTGCACCATTGCTGAAGCTTGGAGAGAAGCTGGCTTCGATCTCACCGGGCAACCTCAAGTACAGCGTGTTCAGCGCAAACGGAACTGATGCCACAGAGGGCGCTATCAAGATCACCAGACAGTACTGGAAGGTAATGGGCAGGGCAGGCAAGTACAAGGTGCTGCACCGCGTCCCGGGTGATTATCACGGGATGAGCCTCTCCATGGTCAGCGCCAGTGGTCACACATTCCGTCGCTCACCTTATGAGCCACTTATGGCCGGATTCATACCCTTCCACGCACCAAATTGCTACCGATGCCCGTTCGAGAAGTCTATGCCCGACTGCCAGCTCTTCTGCGCCAGAGAACTTGAAAAGGTCATTCAGTTCGAAGATCCCGAGACAATCGCCTGTGTCATCACCGAGAACACGAACACCGGCCTGGGTATTGTTCCGCCACCCCCCGGCTACATGCAACTGATCAGCGAAATATGCTCTCGATATGGGGTACTGCTCGTGGCCGATGAGATCATCACCGGGATTGCTAAGACTGGAGCGTGGTTTGAATCGGAGAAGCACGGTTTCGTTCCCGATATACTCTGCATAGGCAAGGCCATCTCCGCGGGATGCGGTGCGCTAGCCGTCACTCACCTCAGCGAGAACATTGGACGTGTACTTGTCGAGTGCAGCAATCTCCATCACGGGTTCACCTATGGAGGACTCGGCTATCTTGCTGCTGCAGGCTTAGCAGGAATCGCATACGTCGAGGAGCACAACCTTCTGGAGCGCGCAAGGCAGATAGAAGCATTCATGGGAGCGCGACTGGGAGTGCTTGCAGCACAATCTCCGGTGGTCGGCGATGTGAGGATGACCGGTGCAATCCAGGGAATCGAGCTTGTCCGCGATAAGGCGACCAAGTCCAAATTTGACGATCCATGGGAGGTCGCCTCTTTCATCAGCCAGGTTGGCCGCGAACATGGTGTCCTGCTCAGTTGCCAGTTCCCTCACTACGGCAACATCATTACGATGTATCTGCCCCTCACAAGCACGGACGACGAACTGGCCATGGTGTGCGACTCGATCGAGGATGCCACACGGCGTGTCGAGCAACGATATCGATAGGTGCGGCCCGGCGTGCCGTCAGCAACGCGTCACTCACGGCATCCTGGCGACGTCGGATGCCTGCGCTTGGTGTCGCCGTCTGAACTCACGCATTTGCGGAAGGATCAACGCACACACGAGTGCAGACGCGAGCGCATCTGCGATTGGAAACGCAAGCCACACACCATCAGTTCCAAGCCATTCCGGCAGGATGAGCACAAGCGGGACGAGAAACAGCAATTGTCGCGACGTCGAGGTCACCAGCGTTTTGGCCACCTTGCCAAGTGCCTGGAATACGGTGGATCCTACAATCTGGAAACCCACCAGAAAGTACACGAGGAATATCCGGCGGGCTGCATAGATGCCCTCCGAAACCAGCGCACCGTCGGTGGTGAATACGCCTATGAGGGTTCCGGGCATTGCCATGAGGACCACGAACGATACCACCGAGAACACCGAGGCCACTCCGAGAGACAGCTTCGTCACCTCAAAGGCCCGGTCGTATCTCTCTGAGCCGTAGCTGAAGCCGAGGATTGGCTGAAGACCCTGTGCGATGGCTAATAGAGGCATGGTCAGAAAGACCATCGACCGGTTTACAATGCCGAAAGCGGCAATCGACATATCGCCACCATGCGTACCGAGAGCCCTGTTGATGATGAGAATCATCAAGCCGGCGGCACCCATCCTCACGAACGACGGAAACCCAACAGAGACCACCTGAGCTGCGATGGACCAATCCAATCGCAGGTTCCGCAAACGCAGTCGTAGCGTGCTGTGGCCCGTCAGGAAGTAACGTGTAATGTAGATTGTGGACACCATCTGTGAGATCACGGTCGCCACGGCCGCCCCTTGCACGCCAAGTTGCAGCGCGAAGATGAACACAGGATCCAGCGCGATGTTCAGAGAAGCACCCAGGATCATCGACTTCATTGCGATACGTGCGTTTCCCTCTGCCCGAGCGAGGTTGTTCGCCATCATCGGATAGATAGCAAACGCGGAGCCCAGCATAATGATTCCCGCGTAATCCATCGCGTACCCGACGATTGACGGAGATGCACCGAGCACTCCCATCATAGAGCTGAGGTTCGGCACCGCAACCACGGCCATCGCCACTCCTGAGAGCAGCCCGAGGCAGATCGTGTTACCCAGTGTCCGTTCAGCACTGGATATGTCACCCGAGCCAAGCCTGCGGGATACCACCGATGCCGCGCCAATGCCAAACATCAGGCCGAGGGCCATGAGCAGCATTATCAGTGGGAAGACTATTGTCACACCGGCGATTGCATTCGAGCCGACGCCGCGACCGATGAAGATGGTGTCGACCACATGGTACAAGGCCATTGTGACCATACCGGCCATAGCGGGCGCCGCCAGCTTCCACAGGAGCCGTCCTACGGGAGTCGTGGCGAGCATGTCCTGGCGAGCCTGTGCGAACGGAGAGAGGGTTCCGATCTCCATGACAGAGCATCAGTGTAGCATCAAAGTAGATTGCGGACGTCGGTACGCGGCGCCCCACGACGTCGCAGTCCCGAGTCAGCCGCACAACGCAACTGTGGTAATTCCACGAGTACGAGCTCTCACGGCCGAAGACAGCTTCAGCGTTTCTATGAACCTATGAGATTGCTGGTGGACTCCCACATGTTGCGTCGGTTTTCGTCACGCACAGATAAGACAAGTGACGGGTCGGCACCACAGGCCTCACACAGGGCAATGACCACATCATCTTCGGCAGGAGGACAGCCGCTCGCCATCGGCCCACTTCCCTCATACACCTCGCTGCATTCCCCTATTACGACAATTCTGCCTGTCGCATTCACCTCTTCGGGATCACCGGCCACGATCGTGACTTCCTTCAGTCGTTCTCCATAACCCGCATCATGAACATACCGTATCGCGGTCACGAGCTCGGCCACGCAACCTCCACAGAACCTGCTCCCTGTCGCGAGATGCACGCCCGCGTAACGCTCCATAAAAGCGTCAAGAGCTGGGCGAAATCGTTCCGCGTGCGCCTCAACCGTTTCGCCAACTACCTCAACGTCGCTGAAACCGCCGATCTCACCCTCACAACCGATCATCTCCCGCAGATAGAAGACCTCGGAAGGCCCAATGCCCATCAGGGCACAGCCTACCAGGTCACATGCCAGTGCATCCCGGCCCGCTACGATGAGCCCCATGATACGTGCATCCTCTGGCGTACGCCACAGCCCTTCCATCGCCGTAATCGCATCTATGACCGTATATGCTGGTCGAGCCACCGAGATGACGTCCAGCAGCGAGTTGTTGATACCGAGCATATGACCGGCACGCTTCTCAGTACCCGGCAGCACGCCGTACATGTTCTTAAGAGAGATGGTGGCATTCGTACGGTTGTGGGTCTTGAGCACAGGCACGCTGATCACCACATCACTGTCGACTATGGTCCTGGCCACCAGCACACGGTCGAGGGCACGGGGTTGCTCCACTTCCAGCGCGACGGGCTCATCGGTATTAAGGTTCACACAGGGGACTCCCAGAGACTGTGCAACTGCACGAGTCCCGCTGAGGTCAAATACCTGCTCAGTGCTGAGCGCTCCATCGTCATAGCCCACAGCGGTACCCTCCGCAATCACTACGGATGTCGGACTGAGATCGAGGACGAGCCTGGTGACCGCCTCCGTAACACGTGCATCAGTAACCACGCCGCTCCCCGAGGCGGCCATCCTCGCCAGGTTCGGCTTGATCACCACCTTCGAATCAGGCCTGACCAGTTTCTCCAGACCCGCAGCCATATCCACAGCCTGACGAACAGCTCTCTCTATCTCGCAGTTCTCGACCCTGACAATGCTTACTCTCTGCTTCATCTCATTCTCTCCTTGTCCCTGCAACCGTCCCATGCATCAGCGCTCGATTGCAGCGTAATAGTGAATCCCTTGAATCACTCGCCAATCGCCTTCACCACAACGCGCTTTCGTCTCCGACCATCGAACTCGGCGTAGTACACCTGCTGCCACGGGCCGAAGTCCAGCTTGCCTTCGGTTATCGGCACGATCACCTCGTGGTGCAGGAGCAGGCTCTTCAGATGAGCGTCTCCATTCATCTCTCCAGTGCGGTGATGCCGGTAATCGGAACGCGCAGGTGCAAGAGTCTCAAGCCATTCCTCGATGTCCTCAATCAGTCCCGACTCGGCATCGTTGACGTAAACCGCGGCGGTGATATGCATGGCGGAAACGAGGACGAAGCCTTCCTTGATGCCACTTGCTCTTACGATTCGCTCAACCTCATTGGTGATGTTGACGTATTCATGTTCGTTACGCGTGTTGAACCACAGGTATTCTGTGTGTGATTTCACGATGCCTCCCCTGGATTCATTCTTCCCATGGGCCACATGATAACTGCCCGGAAACAGCAGTGTCGACTCCCGCTGAGACTGAGTAACGCACGATACGCCTCAGCAGCAGTTATACTGTGCGCTGGGGGATTGCCTCAATGCACGTAACGGTCATAGCCCTGTCCGATTCTCACGGTGCTTCGATAAGCGATCTTCCGCCGGCTCTCCGGGATGCTCTGTGCAAGGCAGATGTCATCGTTCATGCAGGAGACCTCTCGGAACTCTCCCTGCTGCAGGAACTCCAGGACCTCGGCCCCCGCGTGATAGCGGTCGCGGGAAACATGGATTCCACAGCCATCAGACTGCACGTAGCACACCGCCAGTTGACCACCGTGAACGGTAGAACACTGGGCGTCGCTCACGGCTCAGGAACACCAGACGGCCTCGCCGAAAGAGTCAGAGCGCTTTTCCCTGAGAATCCGGACCTCATCATCTTCGGGCATTCCCACGTACCATTCAATCGATTGGTGGATGGCATATGGATGGTGAATCCGGGACAGGCGGCTAAGAGCTACGCCAGGGTAGCAGTCGGCGAAACGCTGAACGCAGAGATCGTTTCGCTCCAGTGATGCACGATGACTACGGGCACGTCCGAACATCGTGGCCCCCCACCCCCGACACCTACAGTGAGAAACACGTGCCCGAATTATTGAACACGAACGAATCACCGAACTCCCGTTCGAGTGCGCAGGCCGCCCTCAGACCAGTGCAGTGTGAAGCCGCTACCACCTGTACCTCAAATCTTCTCAATTCCCGCATGGTCTTCTCGATGCGCTCGGGCGACGCAGGCATGAGATGCGTGCCGCCGACAACTGCGTGAACCCGCTCGAGCCCTGTCAGTTCCTGACCGCGCACAAGGTGATTGATGATGCCGCGATGCGCACAGCCCAGTACTGCCACCATACCCTTGCCGGTCTTGATGAAAATCGACTGATCATCGATGAGAGGATCCGGCACGTACTCGCCGTTCTCCAGTAACATGAGCTTGGGATCAATGGTTTCATAGTCGGTGCACATGGGCACCTCGCCACTCGTAACCGCCGTCTCGCTCAGCCAGACGGGTTCTGCCGTCAGCACGAAACGAGCCCCCCATTTCTCAGCCTGCTCGCGTGCGTACGGGATGCCAATATACTCGTAGTCGGTCCCCACGTTGTAGCTGCAGATCTTCTGACCGGGGTTATGGGCGTACTTGCGTTCCCAAATCCTCGGGTGACCGATCACGTCGACAGGCTTGTGGATAAGCGGCAGAAGGTGAGGCAAACCTCCGGTATGATCGAAATGACCGTGGCTGAAGACGACGGCGTCTACGGAGGACAGAGAGACGTCCAACGTCTGTGCATTGAGCGCTGCAGCTCCTGTCGCACCGGCATCGGCAAGGATCACGCAGTCCTCAGCTTCGACGAGAATCGACAACCCCCACTCACCGAGCATGTTCGCCCGACTCACGGAATTCTCTACAAGCGTTGTGATACGTATCGCCATCGTTCAATCCCCCTCTCGCATGTTCCTGCGTCGCAGACTCGTGAATCCCGTGCAATACACTACTACGGGAAGCATAGGAGAGGGTGGAGGCCAAGTCAACACGTCACACGACCCACAACCAGCCGCGGTGCCAGTCCAGCCATGTGCTCGGTGTGGAACAGGTAGTATACTCAGCCTGCTAATGAAACAGGACGCCAGACAGGAGGAGCCTATGACACGCAACAGCACAGCGGGCAAGGTGCAAACGGTTCTAGGCCCGATAGACCCGGAAGAAATCGGCATCACGCTGCCCCACGAACACTTTCTCATCGACCTGACGCTGGGAGGAGTGTATTTCGTCGAACCAGAGGCAATGAGCGAACGGGCTATGGCTCATAAGCCGGTGAGTATCGAGAACCTCTGGTGGGTGCGCTACCACACCAAGGACAACCTTGATAACCAGATCCTGGATAACGTCGACACGGCGGTCAAGGAAGCTACCATGTTCAAGCTCGAAGGTGGTGGGACAATCGTCGATCAGACCAATCATGGTTTGGGGCGTGACCCGCGTGCACTGGCGCGCATTTCACGAGCCACCGGCATTCACGTGGTGATGGGGTCCGGATACTATGCTGACTCGCCATCGACTCGAGACCACGTGGCAGCACTAAGCGAGAAGGTTATGGCTGAGGAAATCGTGACCGATTTCATCCATGGTGCGGGCAACACGGGCATCCGGTCCGGCATTATAGGCGAGCTTGGATGCTCCTGGCCGCTCACTCCTAACGAGTCAAAGGGACTGCGTGCGGGGGCCATGGCGCAATCACTGACGGGAGCATCCATAACGGTGCATCCGGGAAGAAACGACCGGGCTCCGCTTGAGATTGTCGAAGTACTTGCGACAGAAGGTGCGGATCTGAGTCGCGTGGTTATCTGCCACATGGATCGCTGCGGCTACTCTCTCGAGACAAGACTCAGCCTTCTGAAGGCAGGCTGCTTTGTTGAATACGACCTGTTCGGTCTCGAGGGATACTATCCGGCCCGTGTGGCACTGGCCGAGGGCAAGCTGCCGGACACACCGAACGATCTCGGGCGCATTAGGGAGATACAGGACCTGATCGGCCGCGGCTATCTGTCGCAGATACTTGTGTCACACGACATAGGGATGAAGGTGATGCTCACGTCATACGGCGGATGGGGCTACGCACACCTGCTGAGGGAAGTCGTCCCCCTCATGCACATCTACGGAATGACTGACGAAGAAATCCACGCACTGATGGTGGAGAATCCGAAGAGGCTGTTGACTCTTTGTTGAGACGAATGCAGAATCCCGCCTGGGTCGACGAGTTGAATCCCCGCCAGAGAGAGGCGGTGACCCATGGCGACGGTCCACTGCTGGTGGTAGCAGGCGCGGGGAGCGGCAAGACGAGGACGCTGGTCTGCAGGGTTGCCTACCTTATCGCTCAGGGAAACATCCCGGAGCGGATCCTCCTGCTGACGTTTACTCGCAGGGCCGCTGATGACATGTTAAGGCGAGCCTCACCACACGTCACGTCACAATCTGCAACCACACAACGCGTCTGGGGAGGAACGTTCCACGCCTTCGCTAATCGCATCCTGCGAATCTACGCGCGACCCGCTGGGCTCAGCGGGGGGTTCTCGGTCATAGACCGCAGCGACGCTGAGGACTTCCTGAACGTGGTGCGGGATGAACTGGGGCTGTCGCGAAAGGGTAAGAGGTTTCCGCAGAAGGCCACCTGTATGGATATCTATTCACGTCGCGTGAACTCAACCAACGAACTTGATGAGGTGCTCGCGAGGCACTACCCATGGTGCGCCGAGTGGGGGGCCGAACTGTCCACACTGTTCAAGACCTATGTCGAACGCAAACAGCAGCAGGGCGTACTTGATTACGATGATCTCCTGCTCTACCTGTACCACCTTCTGGAGGACCCACGGATGGCGCGATCGATCGAGGAGCGATTCGACCATGTGCTCGTAGACGAATACCAGGATACCAACCGTATCCAGTCAGGCATACTGGCCCGCTTGCGCAACAGTAACCGAAATATCATGGTTGTCGGTGACGACGCACAGAGCATTTACGGTTTCCGGTCAGCCACAGTGCGAAACATCCTTGATTTCCCTATCCAGTTTCCCGGAACCACTGTCGTGACGCTGGAGCAGAACTACCGCTCACTGCAGCCCATCCTCACGACCACCAACCGCGTCATCGCACAGGCACAGGACCGGTACTCGAAAGACCTGTGGGCCACGCGCGGCGATGGATCACGTCCCGAACTCATCACCTGCGGCAACGAGAGCGATGAAGACAACGAAGTGGTCAGGCTCGTTCTGGAACACCACGAACAGGGCATTCCTCTGCGACGCCAGGCGGTTCTGTTCAGGGCAGCATCACACTCAACATCGCTGGAACTGGCGCTTACGAGGAAGAACATCCCTTTCCGAAAGTACGGTGGGCTCCGGTTTCTTGAGGCGGGACATGTGAAGGATGTCGTGAGCCTGCTTCGGCTCATAGAGAACCCTCGTGACGAGATCGCATGGTTCCGCGTATTGCAGCTCATCAGCGGCATCGGCCCACAGACTGCCAGGCAGATGATCAGGCACATCGCCGCACACGGCTTCGATGCTACGTCAATCGGATCGTTCAAAGCGCCGGCGGCAGCCTGGGATTCCATCGGTCGTCTGGCAACACTTTTCAGGGATGCTTCGACGATAACTGCTCACACTCCCAACACACTCATCGAGCGTGTCACCACCTTCTACACACCCCTGTTGGAGCAGCACTACGACAATCCCGGGCCCAGGCAGCAGGACCTGGAACACCTTGTGCAATTGTCCGCGGGATACGACTCGCTCCGGGCATTCCTTGATGACCTTATCCTGGACCCCCCGATCTCTACAGCCGACCTCGCAGGAGCGCCACTTAAGGACGACGACTGGCTTGTACTTACCACCATTCATTCCGCCAAGGGTCTCGAATGGGACGTCGTATACCTCATTCATGCCGCGGACGGTTGTCTGCCATCCGACATGGCAACCGGCAGCCGGGAGGAGATCGACGAGGAACTACGCCTCACCTATGTGGCGATGACCAGGGCACGGGATTTCCTCTACGTGTTGTGGCCCTTGCGATTCTTCGGAAGAACCCCGGGTATTACTGATCGGCACATCTTCGTGCAGCGTTCGCGGTTCCTGTCGGACAAGGTCCTCGAGACCATGGAGCGCCGCTCCATCGGCCGGGCATCCGATGACGACATAGAGTGGATGCACGCCGACGACCCAGACCGTGACATTGCGGCACGCATTCGCGACATCTGGAAGTAGTACCAAGTCGACCAGATAGATCCCGTCACTACGCCTTGTGACACGTCTTCACTGCGCTATAATGACGGGGCTATGTGCCATCAGGCAGAATGCCCCGACAACCTTGTCGCCCGTTGATAGGAATCACGCATATGAGTCACAGGGAGCTGACGAAGAAGCTATTCATGATGATCGTGGGTGCCTCCCTGCTCTTTTCTGCAACCGCCTGTACGACGGAGGACGAGCCACTACCCGCTCCGACAAACGTCGCTGTCCAACCTGGTAATAGTAACGGACAGGGAACTGTCATAGTTTCGTGGGCTGCGAGCAGCGACCCCCGCGTGGAGGGCTACGCCATCTATCGTGCTGAGCAGGGTATTGGCACTTCTGACGGAGAGAAGACAGAGCACAAGCTGCAGGCCATCACTGTCGCCACTCAATATGTGGACGATGAACTGCGCACGACAGAGCAGTTTCCGACGACACGTTACTTCTATCTGGTCGCCGTCATCGGCTCCGGAGGTGAACGGGGCCCCGTGTCGGAAGAGGTCAGCATTGACTATCAGGGATCAGCCTAGGCATTCGTATATGACCGGCTCAAGAACAAGCCCGAACGGTGTGCAGTTCCTTCAAAGAGACTTCTGACAGCCCTGAAGCTGGCCTGGTGCGCTATCTCGCCTTCTTCGAAAGAGCCTCATACACGTTCACATGGGTTGGAGTATCTATGCCGAGCTCCTTCCCTTTGCGGACGACATATCCCAGCATGGTATCGAGCTCTGTCGGATTCCCCTTCTCGACGTCAAGCTGCATTGATGTCTTCGTGTCAGGAGGGAATGCACCCGCTCTTTCCACTGCCTGGTCAATAATCCCCGCCGGTAGTCCTACGTTCAGCCTGTCGCCAAGGGACTGCACCTCGCACATCAGGTCGGTGAGTTGCTTCTGAAGAGCCGGGGTGGCCAGCACTGTCCCGATCGTTACCCCGTGCAGGCTTGTCGCGGCAGAGATCGCATCGATGAAGATGAACTTCGACCACACGTCCCGCTGAATATCTCCACTCAGTTCAGCGTCAATGGCGGCAGCTTTCAGCATCTGCGCGATGGGACGGTACGGGTCGACTTCGCCGTCCGGACTGCCGAAGAAAAGCTTGCGACTTCCCCCTGTCTGTTCGACAACACCGGGAGCCCCTATGTGGGTCGAGATATAGACAGCGCCGTTCAACACGCGTCCCGAGCCGATCTCACGCCTGAGGATCTCATCATTTTCAACACCGTTTCCCAGCGGTATGACGATCGTTGAGGATCCAATTGCAGGACGCATCGCGCGCGCAGCTTCAGGCTGGCTGTATCCTTTCACGGCGAAGAAAGCCACGTCCACCACGCCCATTACGTCAGCGCTATCGGTGGCCATGGCCGGATGCGCCACCAGATCGCCATCCTTAGCAATCAGATTAAGCCCATTGCGCCTGATCGCATCCATATGGGCGCCTCTGCAATAGAAGATTATTTCGTGGTCGCCTCCTGGAGGGAACCGATGGGCCAGCTTGCCACCGTAGTATCCGCCAACCCCTCCGATGCCAATGATCGCAACTCTCATGGAGAACGCACCTCCTCAGCCAGAAGTCGCGCTAGTATACCACCGTGAGCTGGCTCATACCCGCATGTGAAGAGGCAGCGCTCAATCAACATCCCACTGCTGCTGGCCGAATCAAGAAAGGTAGCATCAGCACGTCCCGGACAACACCGTATTTGCCACATGGCTTCGCGTGGGATAGCATCGTGCGGGCATGCCACTGCTGGCATAATCCGAGGGAATCGATGAACAGCCATCTCTTCGCGTCGTCACCCAACGGGCGGGTAGTCAGTACGAGAACAGGGTACGAAGCATACGTGCCGGATCCTCTGCCGCCTTCCATTCGCTGGGACAATGACATTGGCCGAGCACTTGAGGCCGCCAGTCTGAGCGTGGGAGCCTTGGATAGCTGCCTGCATGACAGTCATGAACGCTACTTGCCGCTACTGCTGAGAGCAGACGCAGCAGAATCCATCAGATCGGAGGGGTATCACGTCAATACCTCAGACCTGCTTCGTGATGAGACACGCCAAGCCTTCACTCAAAAGGGCTCACGGCTTGCGAGGAACTGTATGTTGGCCTACGAACACGGCCGCGTTAGGATGCAGGAGTTTCCTCTAAGCCTGCGGTTGGTTCGGGAACTACACTACCTGCTTCTCACCGATGTTGGAGATCCAAGAACGACGCCCGGACAGTTTCGCCGCACGCAGAATTGGCTCGGACCTCGAGGATGTACGCTTTCAACCGCAGATTTCGTGCCTCCACCAGTGGGCGAGATGCGCGACCTCCTGGACAACTGGGAGCGCTACCTGCACACAAACGACGACACCCCTTCTCTGGTGCGACTTGCAATCGCTCACCACCAGTTCATGATCATACATCCGTTTCTGGCGATGAACGGTGCCGCGATGGCGCTGCTGGCGCCGCTGCTCCTGCAGCATCTGGGTGTCACATCCCTGCCCCACCCATTCTTTGGACGACTTGTACATACCCTTGCAGCCACTCTCCAACCGCGAATGTTCGCCGTATGCACGAGCGATAACTGGGAAGAGTGGCTCACCTGGTACCTGAACGGTATCGCAGATGCCGCACGTCAGACCCGCATGATAATCCTGCGTCTTCAGGGGCTGGAATACGGATGGCAGTTGAAGCTGCACGCGATTCAGGCTCAAGAAGCTGAGGGAATTCAGCCCGTCCTCGACCACCTCGTGCAGCGTGGCGCCATCACTCTGGAATCAACCGAAAGTGAAACAAGACTCGCCGCGAGTGAGGCCGAAAGAGCCATTCACAGACTGGCATCCCTCGACATCGCAAGAGCTGACGCGGAAGACGAAGAGGGGTTTTTTTACTCTTCTGAGATAGTCGCGATCTTGAACGGCCAATTCCTCTCCTATCAATCCACCGGCTCTCCTCTCTGACGCTCCTGTGCGAGGGGAACACAATAGAGACCCTCTCCGGCACGAACCGGACCAAAGCAGAGGTTACAGGATGTGCAGGTCGACGGACGAGTATCACCCTGCTGCCAGCGTCCGATGAGGCCTGGTTCACGTATGAGTGGCCGGCTGAGGGAGACATAGTCAGCCAGTCCCGAGCGCACCACCCAGTTGGCCACTTCGTAAGATCTCACTCCTCCAACCAGCATCAGCGGGACTGAGATTTCGCGTTTATACCGTTCAGCGGCTTCCTTGAAGTAGATCTCCTGCTCACGAGGGACGGTGCCGACGGGCCGGGAACAGAAATAGCGGGGATCACTGAAGTGTGTCCCACCGCTGACCTCGATGGCGTCGACACCCTCTCGCTCCAGCATCAGACAGAGCGGCACGAAATCGTGAAGCGCGAAGCCGCCATCTACGAAGTCTTCGCAATTGACCTTGATCATTACCGGAAAACGAGGCCCGACGGCTTGACGCACTGCACGAAGCACCTCGAGAGGGAAGCGGGCCCGGTTCTCGAGCGAGCCGCCATACCCGTCGGTGCGGCGGTTGAAATACGGGGACAGGAACTGTGAGAGCAGATAGGAGTGTGCACCATGCAGTTGCACCGCGTCACAACCCGCCGCCTTTGCCCTGATCGCGGCACTTGCGAAGTCAGCCACCGTCCGCGCGATATCGTCGATGGTCATGGCCTTGGACGGCACATCGGTCAATTGCAGATCTGAGGGACCGAGGGCGTATCCGGTGGCCGGAGGAACATACATGTTGCCTCCGGCATGTTGCAGTTGCAGAGCGATACGCGCGCCATGGTGATGAACCGCCTCGGCCATGCGCGATAGCCCCGGGATTACCTCGTCGGAGTGCACACCCAGTTGCCCTGGCCTCGACTTTCCCTCGTCACTCACGTACGCATTACCCGGAATCACCAGCCCGACCCCACCTTTCGCGACCTCCTCCCGCAGAGCGATGAGTTGCTCCGTGACACAACCGTCTTCGCGGTTGGCCGCGCCCTCATTGGTGGCCGAATGCACAAGACGGTTTCGCAGCACCATGCTATTGACCTCGGTTCTTTCGAACAGATCTGCCATCGATATCTCCTTTGCTGGTGTACTATATCGAACCGGGCACAAGCATTCCAACGGGAGGATTGGCATTGTCAAGACAAGACGCCCAGACTCAAGGCACACAGTGACGTTGACGTGACACCATCATTGCAGTAGCGTAGTATTGGAGTTCGCTCAATATAACGATAAGAGCACGGACGACAATGGAAATGAGGAGGTGACCGCGTGTTCAACAGGATTCTCGTATGCCTTGATGGTTCGGGCCTCTCAGAGCAGATCATGCCGCACACCAAAGAGTTGGCACGCCAATTCGGCTCCCGCCTGATCCTGCTCCAAGTGTTGCAGGTCCCCTCATCTCTAGCCGCAGCATCGGCGCAGGGAGCGGAGGGCGTGATCGAAGAGGAGATGAAGCGCCTGGCCTATGAAGCGAAGCAATACCTCGAAGGCATCGCCGCACCACTGAGAGAAACTGGACTTGAAGTGGAGACGGTCACGATTGAGGGGTCACCGGGAGACGCCATCGTCGAGTACGCAGCGACAAGCGGTATTGATCTCATCGCGATCGTCACGCACGGTCGCAAGAACCTCGGGCGCCTTGTGTTCGGTAGCGTAGCAGACCACGTGATGAGGCATTCATCAATTCCAGTTCTGTCGAAGAAGCCCAAGGAGAAGAAGGAATAAGCTGCCCGGTCGACCATTCCCGAAGAAAGCCAGCCAACAGTCACATACTGAGCCCTATGGATTCTCAGGAGAGACAAGAGAACGAGAGCTCGCCAGGCGAGAGTCTTCGCCAGCTATTTGCAGCCCTTGGGGATGCATTCGGCGAGGTCTTTAACGATCCCGAGTTGAAGGTCAAGGCGAAAGATCTGGGCGACGCGGCTGCCGATTCGGCACAACACCTGGGTCGTCGGTTCAGAAATGAGGAAGTACGCGAACGTTTCCGTAAGGCCGGCGAAGCAGCCGAAGAGTTTGGCCGCAGCGTCGCCGACAGACTCAAGTCCGATCGCGAACCCTAGTGCACACGGTAGGCACGATGCCCGACTGTTCAAGCACGTACGCCTCTGGCCTAATGCCGGACTGGTCGCATATCTCGTCGGCTCGCTCTCCCGTTCGATGCCATCTTGACGTATAATGGCCCTGCCACGCAGCGGCGCAGGTTGAGCGTCGTCGCCGGATAACACATTTTGGAGGAATGATGTTCAGCACCTTTCCATTCAGGACTGCCAAGAAGATACTGTTCGGGACCGGGACCATAGACCAGGTCGGCACCGAACTCAAGGCGTCGGGCGCCACCAACGCAGCCATCGTTACGGACAGAGTTATCACCGAGGCAGGTTGGGTGGCCAAGGTACAGGCTGCCCTTCATGCCGCGGGCATGAAGTCGCAAATCTGGGATGGCTCGCAAGCCGAACCATCAGTTGAGGTCGGCGAAGAGGCCATCGGCTTTGTACGGAGCGGTGGCTTCGACAGCATCGTTGGCCTCGGGGGAGGCAGCGCCTTGGACATTGCCAAGGGAGCCGCTGTCGGCCTGACGAATGAAGGTAACATCATGGGATGGATCAAGGAGGGTTTCGGCAAGCCGCTCGCGCCCATGGCGCTGTGCCCCACCACGGCGGGGACCGGCAGCGAAGTTTCGGACACAGCCGTCTTCGCCACTCCCGAGCTCAAAGTAGGATTGGTCAGCTCAATGCTGTACCCCGATGTCGCCATAGTAGACCCCGCCCTGACCGTTTCCATGCCCGGCCCGGTGACTGCAAACACCGGCATCGATGCCCTGTGTCACGCGATTGAGGGATATCAGTCGATTCAGGCCAACCCGCTCACGGATGCCCTCGCGCTCGAATCAATGAGACTGGTGAACCTGTATCTGAGGCGAGCGTACTGCAAGGGCAGTGACATTGAAGCGCGTGAAGGAATGGCACTTGCATCGCTACTTGCGGGGATCGTCATGGGCAATGCAGACACCACTATCGGCCACGCATGCGGCTACGCTTACGTGTACCCCGCTACAAACCTGCATTTCAGCCACGGTCATGCCATAGCCATCACGTTCCCCTATGTCATGGAGTACAATGCACTGGCACAGTTCGAGAAGCATGCCATGATCGCGGAGGTGCTCGGCGAGGAGACAGAGGGACTGCCGTTGCGCGATGCCGCCTATCTTGCGCCGATCGCATTCAAGAAGCTGATGGAAGACCTCGGTCTTCCGCTCTCGCTTGAGGAGGTTGGCGTCACCGCGGACATGATCCCAATGATCGCCCACAACGTACTCAAGAGCCCCAACCACTGCCGCCGCAACCCGCGGGAAGTGACCGAGGAAGGAATGATCGAGTTGTTCTCGCATGCGTTCGAAGGCACGCTGGCCTGGGAGGTATAGCCTAAGCGCCATGCAGGGCTGCGGTCCGCTGATCAGGCGGGACCGCGGCCCTGTTCTTTTTTCGACTGCGCACGCAACTCGGTGTATTTACGATAGTTTCCCCGCACAATCTCCGATGGATACTTGGCTCGATTCTTCTCGAGTTTGCGACCGACAGTCGCGGCCACATCCAAGCCTGCAACCGAAGCAAGGTTCAGGCACAAGAGGATGACATCAGCCAGTTCCTCTCCAAGAAGCCGATGCTTCTGTTCGTCCTCGAGCAGTGCGGGGATCTCGTGCTCCCTGACCCATTCAAACAGCTCCAGGAGCTCTCCTGCCTCTACGTTTATTGCAATAGCTACATCCTTCGCGTTATGGTATTTGCCCCAGTCCCGTTCGTCCACGAACTCCTGTACCAGTCTCTTAAGCACCTCAATAGTGGTGATGTCATCCGATAGCAGTTGAGTTTCCGCCATATGGAGGCCTCCCTGCAGCCGCGTGGCGATGAATCGCCGATGGCGGCGCTGATGCCACTCACAGTAGAGTGAATTGACTGGCCTGTCAATGGGCGCGTGATGAAGGATACGTGCTACGGGCGGGCAGCGGTCTTTCACCACCGGGACGACAGGAGTGAATCACCTCCGCCTTTACATTGAGAATACCATCCCTCTTCTGCAGACTGCCCTCAATCATCAACACCGGGTTGAAGACACATACCTGCCTGTAACGCTGGTACACATCAGGACGAATTATCACATTGATCGTGCCATCCTCGTCCTCCATGGTGATAAACGCGAACCCCTTGGCGGTGGGCGGGCGCTGCTTCATTATCACGTAGCCCGCAATCCTCAGAGCATCGCCATCGCTCAATCCTGCGAGGTCCGCGCTCTTCACCAACCCATGATCCTCCAGCTCCGCCCTTAGCACCTGCATCGGATGATGTGTGGTCGACATCTCCTGCACAGAATAGTCACACCTCATCTCCTCTACGGAACTCATCGCGGGCAACAGCACAGGGTCGCCGGACGACTGCAATGGCAGTTCCCCAGGCTGCTTCTTTCCCACGATTCCCAGTTGCCACAACAACTCCCTGCGCGGGTGCCCACAAAAATCGAACGCACCTGCGAGCACGAGATTCTCCACCGCACTGTCCGCCAATGCTGTACGAAGCGAGAAATTCTCAAGCGACAGGAATGCTCCCCGTTCACGCTCACTGACGATACGCTCGATCGTACGCTCCCCAATCTCCTTCACGTACCGGAAGCCAAGACGAATGGAGCCCGCCTGGATACGGCACGAGGCCTCGCTCAGGTTGGCGTCGACCGGCAGTACCCGGACACCATGTCGCTGTGCATCGTGGAGCACCACCTCCGGACGGTAGAAACCCATCGGCTGGTTATTGAGCAATGAGCAGTAGAACTCGACGGGGTAGTGGTATTTCAACCACGCGGACTGGTAGCAGATGAGGGCGAAGCCGGCAGCATGGCTCTTGCAGAACCCATACTGGGCGAAGCCCTCAAGCGAGGCAAATACCCTCGCTGCACTCGCGGCATCAACGCCAACGGCATAGGCACCTTGCATGAAACGCGCACGCAACTGCTCGATCGCCTCGACCGACCGCTTCCGGCTCATGGCCCGCCGCAGCCGGTCCGCCTCTCCGGGAGTGAAACCTGCCAGCGCAACCGCAGACTGGATAACCTGTTCCTGGAAGAGAATGACGCCAAGCGTCTCTCGAAGTATCGGCTCCAGCCTGGGATGGAGATAGGTTACCCTCTCAAGCCCGTTTCTCCTTCTTATGTAAGGATGCACCATGTTGCCCTGGATGGGCCCGGGTCTTATAATCGACACCTCCACCGTGAGGTCATCGATCGACCGCGGCCGCGTGCGCGGCAGCGTCTGCATCTGTGCCCGGCTCTCTATCTGAAAGACGCCAATAGTGTCGCAGCGGCATATCATGTCGTACACATTCGCATCGTCCTGCGACAACGCATCAAGGTCCAGCATCACTCCATGCTCCCGCTCCACAAGTACACGAGTCTCCTCCAGGAGCGAGAGCATTCTCAAGCCAAGAAGGTCTATCTTGATCAACCCGGCGTCAGCGACGCTGTCCTTATCCCACTGGCAGACCACCCGCCCGGGCATGGTCGCCCGTTCCAGTGGAACGATTTCACTCAGGGGACGGGAGGAGATGAGGATTCCGCCATTATGGATGGAAAGATGGCGAGGATAGTCCTCGAGTTGACGGCAGATGGTCAGGTAATCCTGAAACGTGACTCTGCCGAAGTACGGGGTGAATTCCTCGATACCGCACAGTTCTTTCGTTATGTTGCGCGAGCCATATCCGGACCATGAGACCGATCTCGCCAATCGGTCAACCACATGAACCGGTATGTCGAGCACCTTGCCAACTTCGCGAAGGGCATTGCGCGACTGAAACGTGATGTACGTACACACCATCGCCGTGTGCTCCTGCCCGTACTGCTCATACACGTACCGAATGAGTTTCTCACGGTGGGCGGTGGACACGTCAATATCAATGTCGGGGATGGATGACATCTCTTCGTTCAGGAAACGACCGAGGAAGAGTCGGTTCCTGATAGGATCCACCTTCGTAATGCCAAGTACATAGGCGACGATGGAGTTCGCCGCAGAACCGCGCCCCTGGGCCGGGATGCCATGCCGTTCGGCGTACTCCATGATGTCCCGGACGATGAGGAAATAGCCAGAAAGTCCGAGCCTGGCGATGAGATCGAGTTCATGGGCGATCCGCGAGAACACCTCCTCCGTCATATCGCCATACCGACGGCGTACTCCCTCCCGGCATACGTACGCGAGATAGCTCTCCGCCGTCTC
>PUON01000002.1 GCA_003552125.1 Dehalococcoidia bacterium
CAACTACCACGCTGTCGAGCTTCCGTACGATGGCCGCGAGATTTCCATGGTTCTGCTTGTGCCCGACCGGGGAGAGTTCAGTGCGTTTGAGGCGGAGCTTGATCATGAGCTGGCGTATGAAGCGATCAGGAATCTGCAGCGTACGGAGGTCCGTTTCAGTATGCCGCGCTTCAGCCTTGAATCCACGCTCGATCTGAAGGGTGCGCTGTCCGCTATGGGCATGCAACAGGCGTTTGACCCGGCAGTGGCCGACTTCTCCGGCATTGATGGGACACGCGAGCTGTACATCACCGACGTACTGCACAAGGCGTTCGTAGATGTCGATGAAGATGGTACCGAGGCTGCGGCGGCGACCGCCGTTGTGGTGGGTACTACCTCAGCGCCGCTTGACCCAGTGGAAGTTACTGTCGATCGGCCGTTCATGTTCCTAATCCGCGACATGGAGACCAATACCACGTTGTTCCTGGGCAGGGTAACCAATCCTGCATAACCCGACGGTGTCGTTATAAGCGTAGCACCAGGCCAGAGGAGTCGCGGGACATCGTCCCGCGACTCCTCTTCTTGTGCTACTGGCAATGGAGCGCGGGGTCATCGCGGTGCTGGTTCCTGTGGCGAGCACGCAGGCGATATGCTTCCCAGGTGCCGTTGATGCTGGAGATTCGCGCTCAGGACATGAGTATCGAACACCATCCCCGGTGCTCCAGTCGCCGATTCAGTTTGACATGCGGAATTTACGCAATTAGTATCAATCAGAGCGTCACGCTGGTCATGCTGTCCTGCTCCGGTGTCCGAGTCCACCTGGACGTGCGGAAAGAGGCGCAGCATCATGCGCTGCTGGGTGCCGTCCTTATGCCCCGGGGCATCAGTCATCACAACACGATAGGGAGGTTTCAAAATGTCCGCGAGCCATGGCGACTTATCTGCACAGATCCGCATTGCACAGGATAGGGTGGGAATGGTGAATGAAGCTCTGTCCAAGCTGACCGACAGACTTGTTGAGCCGATTGTCCAGATTGTTGAGAAGTATGGAGGCATTGACGCTATCAATGCCAGGGCCGAGGAAGCGGGTCGACTGGAGAACCTCATGGCGAAGCTCGAGGCCCGCAATTCCTCGTACCTCAACGATCTGCGGTGGTTGATCGAGCAGAGAGACAGTGGTGCTTTCATCCGTATGGCTGACTATCGCAAGCAGATACTGGGTGACAGGCTGTCGTCTGTGACGTTTGATGAATCGTCCGCCGTCACTCTTGAGATCAGTTCGATGCATTACTTCCCGTGGCTCATAGCTGAAGCCAAACAGGCGATCGCCAACAGGGAACTGATGCCGTCGAGGTTCATTCGCGTGAGGTACATGAAAGAGCAGGAAGCTGACGATGACCTGGCTGCGACTACTGCTGCAATGGGCATCATGGGAGCCACGTGGTGCGAGACCCTGGATACCAAAGGCGTTGATGGGTCCAACGTCCACCTCGGTGGGGCAGATACCATTACCGGCTACTTCGGAGGTATCGGCCAGCCAAACGAGTATCCACTCAAGTGGATTGACGAGTACCTGTACTACCACACGAATTACGGCACACGGGAGGTGCTCAACTTCAACTTCGGCACCATACTTCTTGCGCTACTGCTCTACAAACTCGGGGTGAACATCAGCTGCAAACTCTCCGTGTTCTCGGGCCACGATAACCCGTACTTCCTCTTGTGGACGCTGTCCATGGCGAAGATGTTCAGCCGCGATGATGGCACAACTCCGTTAACCGGACTGAACTTCTCCAATTCTGTCAGCAACGAAACGATTGAGATCAGCGCTGATATCAGGAAGACGCTTGGCTTTGAGGATACGCTGCGCTTTGAGCATCATATATTCGAACCCTACCTTGGTATCGTTCGCCAGCCTTATGACAGGCGCGCTGAACTCCTCGACCTCGTTACAAAGGTTCGGAATATCAGTGCAAAGCACGAAGGTGGTGAGCCGGAAGTAGATGGTAATCGGGAGCATCAGTCGAACATTCTCGAGTACTTCCTCAAAAAAGAAGAGGTATACGCAAACAATCTCTGGGATGCGCTGCAGATCGGCTATCTCGACAAGCATGCCGCTGTGAACAATACTGCTAAGGCGCTGATAGGAAAGGGCATAAGCGTCATCGCGGCTCCGAACCTGCACAAGTAGCGCCGTCGACGATTTGGGAGTCGTGCTGTGGCCCCTGGACGGGATTCGTCCGGGGCGGCACGACGTCGCTAAGTACCAGATCAGGGATCACGCAGCCAGTTCGCGGCCTCGTTCATGGTGATGAACGCAGCCCCGTCATCGAGCAAGGTCCGTATCACAATCTCAAGCCGATGGGTGGCCGGGGCACCCGTTGCGTAGCGTATGTCAAGTCTGCCCCCTGACATCGTTACCAGTTCCCAAGGGTGGAAATTGAGGACGAGCAGCGGTAGGCGTTTCAGGATGAATCGCAGCAAAGGGAGTGACACCGAACCGGGCAGCCTGAGGATACTCGAAGGGAAGACGTTCGCTATCTGTACGATATCCACCCCCGGATTCGCTGGCGCGCGATGGTATCGTGCCTTGGAGGCATCGTACGTGTAGCCTGCCTGTGTGAGTAGTTTCAGGGTGTTCTTCGTGTACTGAAAGTTTGGCGCGCGAAAACCACGCGGCCTCTGGCCAGTCGTTGACTGCAGGGCAGCTGTGGCGCGCCTTATCTGCGATTCCTGCTCGGGCATGGTTAATCTGTCGAATCGACTATGGTCGTAGCCATGGCAACCGATCTCGTGACTGGAGGCCGCTGCCATGATGATGCCGGGGTATCGTTCGGCGGTCTCGCCTGTCACGAAGAAGGTTCCTTGCACTCCGTTTCGTTCCAGCAGTGCAAGGAGTGTCGGCATGCCCTCCTCGATGCCGCGCCAACTGCTGAAGTAGGGGGGCGCGTCCTGCTCTACATCAACGGTGAATGCGACGAGAGGTGTTTCGTTCCAGTGCTTCTTCATATATCTGAATGGTGCGGGTTGCGCACACGTCCCACGTAAGATTCCGTGCAGTCTTGAGGGCGTTCGACCCAATCTCTCTCCTCAGGTCACTGTCGGCGAGTAACCGGCCGATTGCTTCCGCGGCCGAATCTGCGTTGCCTGGAGCGAATAGGAGTGCGTCAATCCCATGAGTGAATACTTCCGGTATGCCGCCGGCGCGCGAGCAGACAACCGGAGTTCCTGTTGCCGCTGCCTCCAGTGCGGCCAATGGGGAGGCTTCCAGTCTGGATGGTAGTACGAACACGTCCCCTGTGCGCAACAACTGTGCGATGTCCTGCTTCGATAGCTGTCCCAGCATCACGACGGCGTGGCCGATGTTCAGCCTTCGGATCTGCTCCGCAACGCTGTGCTCCTGCCTGCCCGCTCCTGCGATAAGCAGGCGGGCACTGGGAAAGGACCGCACTACCTGTGCGAAAGCCGAGACCAGCGTATCGGGATTCTTGCGCTTTGCCAGACGTATAGCTGTAACCACGAGCGGTTGTGAATCCAGACCGAGCTGCTTCCGGAACGCATTGCGATTCACCTCCGGGTTGAAGGTCTTCAAGTCGACTCCGTTGCGTATTGTCACGAGCCGTTCAGGGTTAATGGTGATTGCACGACAGAACCCGGCAACTGCGTCACTTACGGCTATTACACGATCGGCCCGGGAATATATCGGTGCGAAGGGAAGATGCAATAGCTGGTGATACTTGTGTTCGATGATCGAGTGGCAGGTGAGCACGCTGGCTATTCCAGTGCGAGTGGCAAGATGAACGGACGCGACCGCAAGGGGAGAATAGAACGTCAGGCCATGAACGACGTCAAATCTTCCGGAGCCGATGTACTGCCGACAGCGGCGGAGGGCAAGTGGCGATATGATCCGGTTCGAGTCGCGATGCACCAGACCTTTGATTCGCTTCACTGGAATTCCGTCGATGGTCTCGTCCTCGGCCTGGCCATGATGGAGATGAGTGACCACAGTGCAATCGATCTTGCGCGCAACGCACTGCAGTGCAAGCTCATAGGCGTAGTGAGCGATCCCGCCGAGGTCGGGGTAGAACTCGTCACATACCAGTGCCACGCGCATACGATGTCATCCCTGCACGCTTTGATAGCGTGCACTCCTCCAACCTACGAATGAAAAGGTAATACCCCCGACTATGCTGCTGAACACGTATGAGATCCCCCGCTCAATTATCGTCACGGCAACGGCTATATCGACTGGGATGCCGTACGCGACGAACATAGCGAACAGGGAGCCCTCTACGATGACGAGTCCTCCGGGCAGAAATGGAATCAATCCCATTACCACCGGCAACGATGATGCAAGCAGGAGGATCCCGAGCGTGGGTTGGTAGTCGAGGCTGAGGAAGATCAGATAGAACCGGAATACATCCATTGTCCAAATGAGTGCGGTGAGACTCCCGATCTGCAAGCCCTTCTTACGGGTATCAATGGTTGTGTAGAATCCGCCGTAGAATGCCTCAACCCCCCGCACGATGCGATCCTTGTCTGCACGCTTCCATATCCAGTTGCATGTTCTGCCAAGAGCCGCTCCAAGGCGTTTCGCTCCGACTCTGGCTCGGAAAAAGCAACGCGGGCCAAGGGCAAGTGCAATGGCGATTGAGCAGCCAGCCATAAGCGTCAGAGCAGCCAACACAGGCGAAGACTGGCTGAATTGCAGGGTGAAACCCCCTGTGAGGAGTAACACGGTGAAAAGTGGTGCAAAGGCATGCTCTCCGATGCTCGCGGCCAGGGTGGCAGCGTACGGAGTGTTTGCGGTACGCTGCAGCAGATAGACCCGTCCCAAAGGGTCACCCCCGAGGCGCATCATCGGCGTCATGTTGTTCAGGAACACGGCGCTTAAGATTATCGGTCCCAGATCAGTAAATCGAGGATGACAGCCAACACTTGCGAGGGCTATCCGCCAGCGGTACGCCCACACCAGGACGCTAAGGAAGTAGGTGGCGATAGCCAGGGCAATCAGGGCGCGGTCCGCCTGGCGTAGCGACTGGATAAGGGAAGGGAAGTTCTCGTGGAGCAGAAGCCAGACCGCCAACCCCATGACGGCAATGACCACAGCTATGGTGAGGAGGGAGCGGGTTGATCTTCGCACGTGCCTCTGACCTGTATTATCGTTCGCGGCGCGAAGACGTACATCACGGTACTAGGAACGTACAGTGGTCGCGTCGAGCGTGCATCCCGCCGTTCTGCTGGAAACCATGGCACAAGTGTAGCAACGCCATTGCCGGTCGTCCATAGCTGACGTCAATTCGGTGGCAAATCATCTGGATTGAAGCCCATTGCGCGCATGGTTGCCGGGTCCATCGGTGCGTTCCGTCGTTTCAGGGAGCGCGCAAGGGACAGCCTCTCTTGGTGTGTCCTGTTCTGGCCAAGGTCACTCTTCGCGGTGAGCGAAGAGGGAGTAATCCTGACGACGTGACACGACCCGTAGGTAGGCGAGTCCTCAGTGACGGGCACGCAGGTTCCTTCGCCTTCGTGTTGAACTATGAGCGCGTTCAGTGCAGCCGTCTTCAGAGGCCCATTCGGGATGATAGAGGCGTGTCCGCGAATGATGACGCAGTGGTAGAACTGGTGCAACTTGCACGCGCGTCGCTCAGGATCGAAGGAAGCCTCGAAGTATGCGAGCGGGATGTCCACCTCGAAACAGACCCGAGGGTCCCGCTCGATGTTCTCGAGCTTTTCACCGGATGTTGCACAGTGAAAATAGATGCAATCATCGAGGTAGACAAACGAGACAGGTGTGATGTACGGGTGACCGTCCATGCTGTTGGTGCCCAGTCTGCCGATAGTCGTCGCGTTCAGAATCCGACGAATCTCCTGTGGGTCGGTTACTTCGTTGTGCCTGCGACGCATTTGTGCATGTCTCCTCTTGAGTGAACTGTGTTGTCGTGAGTGCGTTTGGGGAGCTTCAGTGTAGTACAGGACAATAGTCATCACAATACGCTACAGTTGCAGTGTACGGTGACGAGATTCAGCTGTTCGCACCTCATCCGTAATGGCCAGCCGTCTCCAGAGTGGTCTTCCTCCCAAGCTGCACAGCGTGAAGAGTCAACTTAGAGTACCTTATGCCGCACTGGGCTGATGGGGGGATAGCGGCAGGTGGCGGCTTCGGTGCATCGCAGAACGCCCCAAAGTTCATCGCGCCATCGCCTCGTCTCTCAGTTCCCTGGGCATCTTCTCGATGGCGTACCGGAGCGCGGTGCGAGGCATGACGTTTCTTCGCTCGATTACGAAGTCGAAAACGTCTTGCTGATGAGCTTCGCTCGCTGCCTTGAGCATCCAGCCGTAGCCCTTGCGCACGAGGTCATCATCATCGCGCAGTAACGTGTCGGCCAAGGTGAACACGTCCTGCAGGAACATGCCCTTCCTCGCCGGTATGATCAGCGACACTGCTGCGGCCCGACGTGCCCAGCGGTTGGTAGACGTTGCCCACTCGTGAAGTGACGTAACTGCGGTGGGATACTTCTCCAGGAACGCACCTACCGTGTGGTTACAGAGTGTGTCGCACGCTGCCCAATTGGTCACGTAGTTGAAGATCCATCGTTCGAATACCTGCAGGTCGGATGTGGCATACTCACCTCGCAGCTCGTAGGACCAGTGGCACGCGATGAACGTTTCTTCAAGGCACCCCGACTGCCAGAGCATCTCGCAGAGATCCAGTATCATGCTCCTGGGATGTTCACGGATGTGCCGATAGTATCTGCGGGAGATCTCGCGTACGGTCGCGGTCTTCACGCCGTAGAGCGTCACAGGTTCTTTGAAGAACCGCTTGCCGCTTATCGCCAGTGACGGGTCAGCCCGTTCCGAGAGTTCCACCCGCAACCGGCCGATCAAATCTTCCACTGACTACCTCCGGACGTTTGAACGCTGAACGGACGGAGACTGCACGCGCGCCCTCGATGCAGGCTTGCGCTGAGCAACCCACCTTCTCAGCAGTGGTCATTGCTGCGGGCACGTGGCATTCGCGTCGCCGTCTAGAGTTTGCCAACCTCCTCAAGGAGCTGTATTACGCGATAGGATTCGGCCAGACCCGGTGTTCCTCCCATCGTGGTTGCAACAGAGATTGTTTCGAAGATCTCTTCCTTCGTAGCGCCTGCCTCAAGGGCAAACATAGTCTGGCCGATGACGCAGAGTTCACAACCCGCACGCAGTCCGACTGCCAAAGCCATGAGCCTCTTCGTCTTCGTGTCCAGTGCTCCCTGCTTGTATGCCTCACCTGTCAGCGAATTCTTAATCGCGATCAGGTCGGGCATCAATTCCTCTCCCCGGTCCCTCAGCTTCAAATACTCCTTCCATACTGCAAGTGGACTTTCCATGGCACGAACCTCCTATCGGACAACTGGAATTAGCGCACGCGAACTATACCACCGCGTCATGCGGGGAAAAAGGGGGGCAGGGCGCCGCTCACGGCATGACGTAAGATGGCGTGTCAACCGGCGGCTTACTCCTGTATGCAGGATCCTGTGAGACGACTACCCGAACAGACGCACGATATCCGCAGGCCGGTGTGCAAGCAGGGCCGCGCCCTCAGACAGCAGTTCAGTGGCCTCCCGGAAACCCCACAAGACGCCCACGGGGTACATTCCTGCAGCGTGAGCGGTCTTCATGTCCACGCCGGAATCCCCGATATAGACGCACTGTTCGGGGGTGACGTTCATTAGCTCAGCGATGCGCAACGCGCACGAAGGATCTGGCTTCTTTGGATTGTCAACTGCTTCTCCGAGCACATGCTCAAACCTCCATTGCGAGAGAAGCGTGGCGACAGTGGCCTCGGTGTAGTCGTGAGGCTTGTTTGAAAGAACGGCCAGACGGATGCCTCGTTCTGTCAATGCATCCAGCATTTCGGGAATGCCGGGATACGGCCTGGTCATCCCCATCCACTGTTTCATGTAACCGTCATTCATTATCTGCAGTATCTGTTCCAGCGTAACATCATCCCTTCGACCTTCCGGCAATGATCGTAGCGCAAGCGTGCGCCTGCCGTCGCCAACGAAGTATCGGTACTTCTCGACGGGATGCTGCGGCAGACCGAGTTGCTTCAGTGCCGTATTGACCGCGCCGGCAAGGTCGTCTAGCGTATCGAGTAGTGTGCCATCAAGATCTGAGATTAGCGCTGTGAATGTCATCCGCGAATGATACCTTGCGACGCGCACACGAAGCCAGTTATGTGCCTGCGTGTACACATCATGATTCAACTGCAATCGTCTGAATTCTCCCTATAATGCGATGGGAACCAGGCCCTCTGTTGAGTACCCGAAGTACTGGTGCTATCGTGTGGTCGAAACAAGGAGATTCGCAAAATGGATGAGGCGCATCGAATTCAGTTCACGTTGCCCGTTGGCTACCGGTGGTTTCACAAGGACCAGGTGTTCAACTTCCAGTTGAACCGCTGGTACTCATTCGGTTACGCCCGGTTCGAAGACATGCAGTCCGCCGGCGAACACATTGAGTCGTTTGAAGACTGGACATCTGAGATGATCAGTCAGGCTGAGCTGGCGCTCGCCGAGGGACGTCTGGTCAATGCTGCCTTCTACTTCCGTGCCGCGGAGTTCTACTCGACTGACAATCTGCCGATGAGGATGCATTTGTACGACCGGTTTGTCGAGCTGTTCGACGAAGCCTTCAAGCGAGAAGGCTTCGAGCGATTCAGGATTCCCTACGACGGCGGATACCTGCCGGCCATGAGAGTGGGACCAGTGGGCACTCCCAAGGGTACGATCATGCTGCATGGTGGATTCGATTCCTTCATGGAAGAGTTCTATTCCTGGATGCGCCATTTCGCTGACCACGGGTACGAGGCTATTGCTTTCGAAGGTCCCGGACAGGGTGCTGCGCTGCGCAGATACGGACTTACGATTGACTGCCGCTGGGAGTTACCCACGGCCGCGATACTGGATCATTTCCATCTTCACGACGTCACGTTGCTTGGTGTCTCAATGGGAGGCTACCTGTGCTTCCGTGCGGCAGCCGTGGAGACTCGTATCAGGCGTGTCATCGCTTCCGGCGTGGCGTATGACTACATGCAGATTCCCCACACCGTCGTTCAGCCTCTGGTGCGACTGGTATTTGGGCGCATGCGCGGACTGTCCAATCTTGTGGCGCGCGCAAGGATGCAACGGGACCCGATGCATCGATGGTCCATCGGTAACCTGATGTATATCACTGGTAGCGGAACGCCCGCTGAGGCGATTCAATTCGTGATGCAGCTGACCTCGGCGAATCTGCTTTCCTGGCTCGTTGAGCAGGATGTGCTGATTCTCACTGGCGACCGTGATCACTTCATTCCATTGAAAATGCACCACATGCAGGTGAACGCGCTCATCAACGCCCGATCGGTTACAGCCAGGATCTTCACAGCAGCCGACCAAGCTGAAAACCACTGCCAGGTGGGAAACACAGGCCTGGCACTGCGTGTGATGACCGACTGGCTCGATGGCCTCGAAACCCCAGCAACACCTGGTGCTGGATAGGACACTCGCCCGCTCTCCGTTGTCGCTGGTGTGATGTCGGCTGTGAACGCCGAAACGCAGAAACGAATTCCGCTTAGAGCACTCGGCACTTGATAAGTCTATCCCGGAAATAGGGGTGCGTAGAGCGAGATCCATCGTGAACATAGCGGCGTAAGGGCTATGAGAATGGCGAGATGGGCCGCCAGGTAGGCAACCACCAAAGCCAGTGCCGAATGCCGAAGGAAGAGAGACGTGACATGTCGGCATGCCGTCAGGAGGCGGTCGAGAACACATCCCAGGCCGATGCAGACGGCCCCAATCGCAGGGTAGAAGTAATAGACGTACGTCAGTCTGTCGGTAACGAGGACGACGGGTATCCAGATCAGGAACGTTCCTGCGAACCACACTGCTGAGAATGCTCCCGTGTCGTTGCGTCGTGTGGCGCGATACCCCATATAGCACATCACCGGGACTATGAACATGCCCACGGTGAAACTGATCAGTGCGACATACTGTGGCTCCCACCAGTAGGGCATCATCTCGGGTCTTAGAACCCAATACCACGGCTTGCTGGCATAAGGGTGGTGCGTGGTGGCAAATGTGAGTCCGGCACTGGTACTCAGCATTTCGAGGATCCTTGTAATCGGGTTTCGCATGCTGCCGGAGAGCAGATAATCGAATCCTGGAAGAGCGATTACGAAGAGGGCCGGTGCAAGCAATGTCGAAGTACAGAATGTGACAGGTCTATCGCGGCGGATCAGCAGCCAGTGGAGCCCTGTCACCACCAGGGCGAGGCCTCCCGACAGCTTGGTAAGAGTGCTGAGCGCCACCGTGGTGGCCGACATTACATAGCGCCCTCTCAGGTAGAGCCAGAAGGCTGCAAGCATCAATGTGACGGTGAACACATCCAGCATCGCAATGCTGGCCTGTACGAACGAGAGCACTTCAAAAGCGACCAGGAACGCTGCGATTTGCGCGGCTCTGCGGGACATACCAAGGCTGTTACAGATCAGATAGAAGAGCAGGATTGCCGCGAGACCGAACAGCACAGAGAAGAATCGCCATCCAACGGGGTTGTCTCCGAAGATAATGATCCCGGCGGCAACCAGCAGTTGCCCGGCAGGGGGGTGCTCGGTGCGCAATTGTCCATTACCCGCTGCTATGGCACGAGCGTCCTCCACGTAATGCTGTTCATCGAACATCGGGGTGTCAGGTTGATGTATGGTACTGACATGCATCAGGAGGGAGGTCAGCAGTATAAGGGCAACTGCCAGATGCTGCCACTTCCACACCCGCCTCAGATAGTGTGCGATTACTTCCATGTCCACCAGGAATTAACGAGAAAGTTCCACATCATCGCACCGGCTATGCCAAATAGGTTCGACACCAGATAGTACAACCCGCCTACTGATGTCAGAAACCAGAGGATGGTCATGTTGATGGCCAGACCACCAAGGCTGACGAGGTTGAATTTCAACAGCCGCGTGAAGAACTGGCGTGGCCCCTTCTTCCTTCGATCTGAGAATGTGAAGAGGTCATTCAGCAGGTAATTGGTGATGATTGAGGTCTCGATGCTGATCGCAGATGACAGAAGATAGTACAGACCACCAAACTCCGTCAGCAGGTAGAGCAGGCCCATATTGACCACCACGCCGCTGCCACCCACCAGGCAGAACTTCAGGAAGCGAATCATCTCGCCCTTGCGTCGCACCAGACTGGCGATGTGCTTCAGATAGTCGATCTGTTGGCTCAGGCGCAGTTTGCTTTCACCACGCTCGCGCGCGACGAACACAAACGGGATTTCCACAACGTGGCCCGGTTGTCCTGCGACGAGTATCTCCATCAGGATCTTGAATCC
>PUON01000107.1 GCA_003552125.1 Dehalococcoidia bacterium
GCCCCGCTGATAGACTCGTAGGTCTGTTCAACAGCGTCCGGGTACCTCGCATGGTGCACGAAAAAGCGACCACCCTCACTGCCCACCCAGTCGATCATCAGCAGTTGCAGGCCGACGTGTACCACCTGGTCCAGCACAACGCCGTCATCTCCAAGCCAGTCCTTCGCCTGTTCCAGCGCGAAGTAGTCGGGCTTGATCTCCAGGTTGTCGTACATATACCTGAGCACCTTGTAGTCGTCAGGCCCCTTGATCGCGCGTTCGGTCTGCCAGGGCGTCACATCGCGCCAGCTTCGCATGCCATGCCATTGGCCTACACCGGGTTCGCGTTTCTCGACCTGCGAGATGGTACCCACCGGTGTTCGAAAGGTACGCCGCAATGTCTGCGCTGCGGTCGTATACGTCTCGAAAGTCTCAGTTATCTCTACACCGTGCCAGGTGCATGTGTAACCCGGTCTGGCCCAGCTCAGGCCCATTCCGCGGTTACGGCAATCACGTTCCACCCATCCCTGTTGACAGTGCCGCCAGTTATGAAAGAACGGCACTCGGTCCGCCATTCTTTGGCGACTTGCAGTCAGAATCCTCTCACGGAGCGTCAGTTCGGCCATCTATCTATCCTCCTGCACAGCCCCAAGCCACTGCACGCACTTGTGAACCCCCTCGATGGCATTCAGTGCGCAATGATCCGCCCCGATGCTGTCCGCGTAGGCAGGAGTTACCGGAGTGCCTCCCAGTATCACCTTCACCTCATCTCGCAGCCCGGCGATCTTCAATGCCTCTATGACTTCACCCATGCGTGCCATGGTCGTGCTCAATAGGGCCGACAACCCTACGACCACCGGGTGATGCGTGCGCACTTCCTCCACGATGCTGGCGGCGGGCACATCCATACCCATGTCAATCACATCGAATCCCTGAACGCCCAGCAGCGTTACCACAATATTCTTGCCTATATCATGGTAGTCGCCTTCAACCGTAGCTATCACAGCCTTCGCTTTCACCTGTTCCTCACCCGTACCGGTCCCAAGATACGGCTCAATGACTGCCATGCCATCCTTCATGACCTCTCCGGCAACTACGAGCTCAGAGAGGAAATACTCCCCTTCTTCGAACTTCCGCCCCACCTCAACCATACCGGGGACCATCCCCTCTGTTATCGCATCCCTGGGATCAACACCGGCGTCCATCGCGGCACGGGCCACATCCGCTATGCCCTGCAGGTCCATGTCCAGAATCGCCTCCCGAAGAGCCTGGAGATGTGTCGAGTATGTCATGTTCCGAGCAAGACCTCCTTGTAATGCACGTCAGGTCCGCCATAGTACAGTCAACATTCTGGTGACGTCAAAGCCCATGTCGGACAGCGGACACTGCAAGATGCCTGTGTTACAGTAACCGCGCAAATGCAGCACAATCCCCTTGTATACTTGGCACCTCTTCGAGATGAGCACGTCTCCCGCTATTTGACGCTATCCGCCGACCCGATACTGATTGCCACCATGGGATGGGAGCCGTTCAAACAAGAGGAGGTTCACCGATTCAGAGCATACATGGAGAGCATCACCGTGCCCTACATGCAGAGCGGCAGGACAGTGGCATTCAGCATCATGTCGCGAGAGGATCAGACACCCGTCGGCTATCTGTCTCTCAAAGGTATCCGTAACGGCAATCCTGGAGCAGAGGTGGGGCTTGCCATCATGAACAGTGCCTATCGCGGACGCGGCCTTGGCACTGAGGCTTTGCGGGAGGCAACCGAATATGCATTCGCGGTCCTGGAACTGTCGCTGCTCGCGCTGACCGTGTTCACGGATAACCTGGGGGCCATCCGCTCCTATGAGAAGCTTGGGTTCACGAAAACCGAGCTGCTGATTGACTCGTGGAGCCTTCCGGATGGCACGCTCGCCGACATGTGGGTCATGGAGTTATACCGCCGGTCCGGCAGGACCAGCGGCAACCGGTGCGACACTCCCCCATCATGCCTCGACTCCCTCTCTCAGGCTCAGTAGTGGAAGTCCGCCTCCGCCTCCACCGGAACCTTCCTAGAAGAATGCAATAAGCCCCACGATGCCTATAAGAATCAGGTAGATCGCGACGATGTAGTTCAGCAGGCGCGGTATCACGAGGATCAGGATACCGGCTACCAACGCGATTATCGGTGTCAGCGACAAGCCGGCCACCACGAGACCCAGGATGCCCACGACGATAAGGTAGACCGCAATGACGAAGTTAAGAAAGGCCGGTGCCACCAGTATGACGATACCAGCCACCAGCGCGATGACTGCGGCAATGGTCCATCCTGGCCCAATCAATCCCAGGATACCGACCGCGATCAGGTATATAGCCACGATGTAGTTCAGAAGACGGGGTTTCAGCAGGATAAGAATGCCCGCCACCAACGCGAGTACCGCCATCAACGGACCGATCAGAGTCATTCGATACCTCCCTTTCTCATTCGCCAACAGATTGCCGCAAACTGCTGTCGTTCACGACACACAGTGATGCTCTTGCGGGCCTTTCAAAGCCATGACGTTCGACAGGCAATTCCGGCGAGAGGAACTGTCAGTCTTCGAGCGCAGCCACTTCATCCGGAGTCATGCCCTTGGGCTCATATCCCGAAGCAACGCATAGCAGAAATACATGCGCTGCCTTTTCCAACAGATCGGTGACGTCAAAGGCCTCGAAAACATCGCAGCCAACCGCAACACACCCATGCCTTTCCCAGATAACCGCTCTGCGTCCGCGCAGGAGATCGACCGTGCGTTCCGCAAGTTGCTCACTCCCCAGCGGCATGTAGCGAGTCATGCCGACGCCTTCCTTCAGGAATACCTTCGCCGTAGTCTGTGACGTCTGCAGCACGCGAACGAAATCCGGGTTCCGATACTCCGGAAGATGGGTCATCGCAATAAGGTGTTGTGGATGGGTATGCAGCGCTACCTTCTGTGGGGCATTCCGTGCGCGAAGTGCGGCGTGAATCTTCAGATGCGGCAGCAGATCGGTTGTCGGTACGCCTCCGCCTTCCGCCCCCCAAAGCACGTGGTATTGGTCGCCGCTTTCGGATATCTGCATGAGCATGAGCGCCTGCGTCGCCCTTTTCGGGATATCACGGAACCTGGAACCACTCACGGTTACCAGCAGGCTACGGCCGGCAAGCTCCGGCGTCTGGACAATCAGCGGTTTACCGGGAGCATTGCAGGGCTCGGCGCCGCCATCATTGACAAGCGCCTCGGTAACGTCGACGGAAAGGTTACCGCCACTCGACGCCGACCAGCCGCTCTTCCAGATGAACTCCGAAACCTCGGCGATGCTTTCAATTACTTGCTTAAGCTCGGCACCCAACTCGATTCTTGCCATCAAGAGGCGTCCCCTTTGTGCGTAGAATACGGGCTGCTCTTCATCTGAATGCAAGCGCCCTCAACATCAAGCATGCCACGTTACAGTTCGCGCGACAAGTAGGATTCGCCCTCACGCAAGGCAATCCTCAGATGCGGCTTACTCACCCATTACGTTATCGGCGTTGCTCCGGCAGACACTAGCCCATCTGTGTCAGGTATTACCGGACTCTCATCGACAATCTCAATGACCGCGGGAAGACTTGGGGGCACGGGCAGAATCAACACAAGCCCGTGACGTTCACCGCAAGGGTCAGGCAGCAGAGCCCGGAGACGGTGAACCGCGAAATCCGAAGCAGCGCTTACTGTGCCACCTATTCCCCAATGAGAGCTGTGGTCATGAATGGGGGGCGTACGTCACCGTGAGCGTCGCAGACTCCCACTCCATGTAATCGGCCAAGTTGTTGTTATTCGTTCCGCGCTGGAACCCGACCATGATCTGGACGCGATTCACCCTGGACATGTTGTCGCCAATGTTCTTCACATACGTCGTAAGATCATACTCCGTAGGAGATTCGAAGATAGGATTTGCAGTCAATTCTGTGAAGACTTCGCGATCCTCTGGCGCATACGGTGGGAGTTCCCCCGCCTCGGTGCGGATAATCCATACACGCACGCCGCGAAGGCCCAGGTTCTGGTTGTCCAGGCGGAAGGGATCGCCAACCGTTTCCTTGTGACTGAACTGGAGAGTGGCCTGCTGCACATCCGAGGAGCGCACCTTCGACACGTCGAAGCTCCAGAATGCCCTGAACGCCTGATTCTCTGCGTCGTCGCCTGCCATCGTGCGGTTATCTATGGGCTCGGCGTCCAGCACCACCGTCCCGGTTTCTGCGGGAATCGGCCGAAATACCTCCGTCACGAAGCCGTCCACAACTGGAGGGGGAGTCGGCTGCGGTTCCGCCGCGTCATTCTGCGAATCGTCCTGAACCGGTTCCGGCTCGTCAACGTCCGAATCGCCGGGATCCTGCGTGGGGGCCTCATCCAGTCCATGATCGAACTCATCGTAGTCGAAATCCTGAATATCAAGATCGACGTTATCTGATCTGCCTCTGGAAAACGCTTCATCGCCAGCGCGCTGTCCTTCCGGGTCCGAGGCAGAATCGCGATCACCAATTATCCTGCCACAGCCAGCGCTCATCGAGAGCGCCACGACCAACACTATCGTAATCACCCTGGACATTCCGGCCTCCCTCTTCGCGAGCTCACTTCGGACACAAATTATGCACGCCACATCAACGACTGGCAACGTATCTGCCGCATGCTTCTGCCACACAATTGGCCGCAGCTATCGTCGACAAGGTTTCCCCCACCCGGCTGAGACCATGCCCGAACGTAGCACACCTGATGCGCTCAGGCACACGAATCCCTCATGTCACCCCATCTCTCAACAAAACGAGCTTTCGCCTGCGGGTTCACAATGGCGTGAGGCCATTCACCTCTGAGCACACGGGTAACTTCGTCGGCGGGGCGTCTCCATTGCTCCTCAAACGATTCCGGCGAGAAGAATGCATAGTGGCCGGTACAGATGACGTTGTGCAGCGACAGCAGCGGATTCCCTTCGGGAGGCTCTGCATTGAGCACGTCCAGTGCCGCCATTGCCAGTTCGCCTTTGAGCAGCGCCGCTCGAAGTGCCTCTTCGTCCACGAAACCGCCACGTGCGGTATTGATCAGGCACGCAGTATTTCTCATCGATGTGAACGCGTCATCGTCGAAAAGATGCCTGGTCTCAGGAGAGTAGGCAGCATGTATCGACAGAAAGTCTGATTCGGCAAGAAGTGTGGGCCAATCGACCAGCTCTACACCCAGTTCAGCCGCGGTTACTCTATCCACGTGGGGATCACAGGCGATTATGCGCAGGCCAAATCCTCTCGCCTTGGGAACCAGAGCCCTGGCTATTGCGCCGAAACCGAAGAGGCCAAGCGTCCTTTCACGAAGGCGTCCGATACCCGGCCGTATTTCCTCCTTAATCTCCGCTGAGCCGGGACCAAAACCCCACCCACCTCGCTTCGCCGCTCCATTAAGCGCGACGACTCTCCTCGAACATGCCAGCAGCAACGCCATCGTATGATCCGTGACCTCCTCGATACAATAGCCCGGCACGTTCGTCACCAGAATTCCCCGTTCCGCAGCAGCAGCAGTATCGATGCTGTCATATCCGATCTGCGTACCACTGATTATCCGGCAGCGTTCAAGCCTCTCAATTATCCGTCGGGTGATCGGCCGTTGACTCCCCTCGACAATCATCGCATCCGCCGCGCAGGCAAGCTCGATGACATCATCCTCGGTCGGACACGGCCGCCCTTCGAAGTCGACCCCCATTTCTGCGAAACGCTGCGGATACTTGGCAGCCTCATGTGCAACTGCCATGGGCAACACGACGAGAGATCTCATAGGTACTCCTCACCTCAGAGCAACTGCCGCCATTACGTCGTCTGCGGCATCGCTGGCCGACAGATACTTGCATGCCACCGGAAACACACGCATGACACGACTAGTCTTCTGTCGCTGCCTCATCAGGCAGGCTGGTTTCGTGTCCTCGCTGGCGCAAGGTCTTCTGCGCGTTACGGCCTTCTGTGGCGAGTTTCCTCAATTGGGAAATCTCCCATGGTGCAACACTGCCGTCTTCCAGACGCTTCTCCGCCAGCAGGCCTGCCTGCACCTTCTTCTGCAATTGCGCCATCTCTGCACCACGATGCCGCGGCACGGCCTGTTCGGGCAACCGTTCAATCTCGTCAACCATATCGCCCCTCCTTCCAAGAGTGAAATTCCGGAGGCATCAGGTCGCTCACGGGCAGCATACCACAGGGAATATGGCCTTGCGAACGAACGTATTCGGTGACTCTGAGGTGTCGGTCAAAGCTAGTCGATTATGATGCGCGCATCGACGGCATAGAGTTCCGCACCAGTACCTTTCACCGGGTTAAGATCCAGCTCGCGTATCCCGGGAAAATCTGTCACCAGCAGGGAGATTCGGAGGAGTATATCGACGAGCACGCCAATTGCCATGCCCCGCTCTCCTCGCGCGCCCATGATAAGCGGGAACGCGCGCACTGCGCGGACCATGTCCTCCGCTTCCCTCCTGGAGAGAGGTGCAAGGCGGAACTGCACATCCTTCAGGACCTCCGTGTAGACACCGCCCAAGCCGAAGGCGATGAGATGCCCATATCCGGGTTCTCGATTCGCGCCGATGATGATCTCGGTACCCGCCACCATCTGCTGTACGAGACAACCCGACGCTCCGGGTATGGTCATCAGCCGATCCCAGGTGGAACGTGCGTCTGCAAGGTCGCGAATGCCCACCTTGACGCCCCCAACATCGCTCTTGTGCAACGGTCCCGTCACCTTCATCGCCCATGGAAAGGGGATCGATACCGCTTCGAGAGAGTCGCTATCCCGCACCTTCTCCTGTAAGGGCACACGGATTCCGGCGGCTTCAAGTACCCCTTCGGCCAGATCAACCGTGAGCGCACCCGTCCGATCTGCAAGCAACTCGGCAATGCGTCCGCGCGAGTACCCACCGATCGACCCCTCAGCTTCCGAGATGACCGGCCGATCGACCACGCGTGCCAGCGCACGGGCCATGGATACCTCATCCGAGAAATAGCAACGACCCGCATCCCGGAACCTGGAGAGGGCATCTTCCGCGGAAACGGGAGAAAGGAAGCAGGGAAGCACCGGGATCCCTCCCGTATCCTGCGCGTGCATCACTGCCTCACAGATTTCCCAGTTGTCCGCCAGTCCGGAGTCGCCATCGATGAACAGGATGTAGTCAACACTATCGCTCTCTTCTTCAGCGACTATGCACAGGACGTTGCCAATACTCTCTCCGTTCCTCGTGGGCAGACAATCTACCGGATTGCCTGTTGCCGCGCCTGGAGGCAATGCCGCTGCGATCTTCTCTCTGGTGCGTTCAGCGAACGCAGGAACGGTGAAGCCCAACCGGTGCAACTCGTCCGCAAGCACGACTGCCGGACCGCCGGCATCACTCACTACTGCGACACGGCGACCATCCAATGTGTCTCCCATACACCAGAGCGCAGTCGCCACATCGACCAGATCCGGGCGGGACGCTACTCGAATGATGCCCGCCTTATCGAGCAGTGCCTGAACCGCCGCATCGTTCGTCGCCATAGCACCAGTATGACTGGCTGCAGCACGGCTGCCGGCCTCGGTTGACCCCGACTTGATGCCGGCGAGAAGACACCCTTTGGCACTCAGGCTTCGTGCGTGATGCAGCAGTTCGGCAGGACGTGTCAGCACCTCAACGTACAGGAGCTTGATGCGTGAAGAGCTCGCGTCCTGTGCTTCGTCGTAAAGCCGCAACAGGTCGGTCACGCCCGTCTGAGCTGAGTTCCCCACATTAAGCAGGGAGTTGAACTGCAAGCCACGGCTGGTGGCCAACTCGTACAGGAAGTCAACCGTTGCGCCGGACCCGCTGAGAAAGTCGATGCCTCCCCTACGGCTCTTCGGGGGCAGACCGCTGAACTTGCTGGCATGCGCATGTGACACAATGCCCGAACAATTCGGGCCGATAAGCAGAATGTTGTGGTTGTCAGCAATCTCGACCAGACGCCTTTCTTCCGCCTTGCCCTCCGCACTCACCTCACCGAAACCAGCGCTCAGTACGACGACCGCACGCGCCCCCTTCAACGCCAGTTTCGTTAATTCCTCTCTCACGTAGTGTGCAGGAATGGCAATGAACGCCAGATCCGGCGCCACCGGTAAGCTCTCAACGGAAGGATAGGCTGTCACACCCTGCACTGTCGCAGCCTTCGGATTCACCGGCAACAGGACTCCGGAGTAGCCGCGATCGAGTATGTTGCGCAGCAGTTTGCCTCCGGGCTTGGCAGTATCGTCGCTCGCCCCTACAATCGCAATATGTGCGGGTTCCAGCAGTGTCTCCAGCGTAGCAGCTTTCCTCATATGTCCCCTGTGCAGCGTGGAAGCCCACTGCGAAGCAGTTCTTCACTGCTGTCTGCTGCCGCAGCGTGAATAGGGATCAGCGAGCGCGTGAAGCCATACTTCGTCCCGTATTGAACGCAGCGTAGTTCGCCGACCAAATCGATCGCCGGGGATTCACCAATCTCAATGCCTCCCACCAGAGTTCCACGGGAAACCTATCGAACGGTGCCGTGGTGCTCAGCAGCCCCAACATCACGACGTTGGCCATTCTGCCGGTCACGTCACCGAGCGCCAGGGCCTCACCGAGGACGTCATATCTCACCACCCGGCAGTCACGCAACACAGTATCGATCTGGGCATGATCAGGATAGCGTTCCGGCGGAAGTCCTTGCGGCAGGATCCGCGTGTCGGCAAGCAGCACGGTACCGCCAGGTTTCAGCATCTCCAGGAAGCCAGAGCGCAGCACTTCAGCCTGCTCCAGTGCGATGAGCACATCAGCGCTTCCCGGCATCAGTACCGGACTTGTCGCATGGCCACACGCGAATGTGCTGATGACAGGGCCTCCCATCTGAGCCATGCCGTGAGTCTCGCCCTTAACGATGTTGGTCTCTCCGTAGCCCACGAGGAACGCAAGCTGCGTGAGTACCCGTCCAAAGAACAGATTCCCCTGTCCGCCCACGCCACGCACCGCCAGCGCCAGTCTCTCGGGCAGGGATTCCGGAGCAACCTGCGGCAGGACCGGCACCGCCTGAGGTTCAGGATATTCGGGAGAGCAAGAACCCTCCGGCTCCTCGATGCCAGCGGGATGCAGTGCAGCAAAGGGGCACATCTGCACACATGCCGGCGTGTGTCCGCCACATCCTGAGCAGAGTTGATTCGCCACGGGCAGTCCATCCGGTCCCTTGACTATTCCAGGACAGATGAGACAGAGGCCACATTGCCTGCACAGATCGGGATCCGCCTTGACTCGCTGTGTGCTCGCTTCGTTCTGTCTGAGACACTCGCCTTCGCGAATGATAATGGTAGAGAAGACTCCCTGCCTGGCGCTCGCCAGCGCCGTATTCAGTGCCTCACGCACCGCCTTGCGGTCGTACGCGGCGATCACATGCGTCCTTGCGCCGTGAGCCTGGATGCTCGCGGGAAGATCGAAACTGATCTTCTCGCCAGCGAGATTATAAGGCGAAGTAGGAGATGGCTGGCCGCCAGTCATGGCGGTCCATGAGTTATCGAGTATTACCTTCACGCCGGCAATGTTACGAAACACGGCGTTGCGAGTGGCATCCATTCCCGTGTGGCACTCTGTACTGTCGCCGACAACGGCAAGGCACCGGGATACCTCCTCGGGTCGCGAAAGTACGAAGCCCTGACGCATAGCCTCACCCGCGCCCATGCACAGTGCAGTATCCACCGCATTGAGGTAGTAGAGGAGGGCGTAACAGCCGATATCCCCGAATACCACATCGATGAGTCCCTTCTTTCGCATTGCCGCCAGTTCTTCTCCGAAGAGTCGATACGGGCAACCCGGACATATTGAAGGGGGTCGAGGCACTGCATCAGGATCGCTTCCATCGCCTGCGACTCTGAAGCCAAGGCGCTCCGCTACCAGAGCCGGCGTCCACTCGGTAAGAGGATCCTCCGCAGTCTTACCCTTGACGTTCAGACCTGCCTGGAGCAGCTGTTCCTGCACGAACCGGTATCCATCCTCGATGACGAAGACCGGGCCGTCAATGGATTCACAGAACCGTGAGATGAGTTGCAGCGGAAGAGGATTCGAGAATCCAAGAGAAAGGACATCAATGTCCGGTGCCAGCGCGGCCTTGACCTCCCGCACGTACATATCGCACACGCCATAAGTGATGACCCCCATCCTACCGCTACCCCTGGTCCACCGGTTGAGGCTGCTTTCCTCCACCATGTCCACCAGGGCCGGAATCCGCTTCTGCACCGCATGATCGTAGTTTGCGCGGGCAATGCGGGGCAGCGCATTGAATTCCCGGAAACAGGTAGTGACATCAACGGGACTACGGGTCTGCCCGGGCATCATACGCACGAGTCCCTCGCTGTGGCAAAGAACACCGCTGGGCATGATCACCACCTGGGTGTTGTACGCACGACCAACTTCGACGGCGATTGAAGCCGCCTCATGCAGTTCCTGGTGATCGCGCGGCTCGATGACGGGCACGAAGCAGCTCCTGAACAGGTAGCGCGGATCGATCGTATGCTGGGTTGCACTGGGCACGAAATCGCTTGCCACATAGTACACCAGCGTACCGCGCGGCATGGAGTACAGAGCGCCCGTGGTGAATGCATCAGCCGCCTGGTACAGTCCCGGTATTTTCATCGTCACGACGCAGTCGCGCCCGGCCATTGAATGCCCATGTCCTACCGCAGCAGCCACAGCTTCATTGACCGACCAGCCGACAGTTATGAGATCCTGCACCTGCGAAAGACCGCGGTGGATGACCTCCGTACTCGGGGTGCCAGGGTATCCGTCAGCTGCGTGCATGCCTGCACGCACGCAACCAACCGCGAATGCGATGTTGCCCTGCAGGACAACCGTTTCACCAGAGTGGGTCGTGCACAAATGCCTGATGCTTTCCGCCATGGTCATTTCTCCTCGCGCGCTCGGTGGCAATCCGCCGGGTGGCAGAATCCCGAACCCCGGTTAATTCCTCCTGCCTTCGATACGGCTACCTGAGGCACCGGGTGTCATAGCAATCAAACCGTCGAGCCTTCTCCGAATGTGTCCCCTCATACGCCGCTCAGCCGTGGCCGTATCGTGTGCCACAATCGCGTCACATATCCCGGCATGCTCAATGAGCGCCTGTTCCGATGTTCTGTAGTGGCCGTTCTGTACGGACGTAACCCGGGCGATGGCAATCGCATTGTCGAGCCGCGAACGCGCCTGTGCGAGTGCGCGGTTGCCCGCTGCCAACGCGATCATCTCATGAAGCCGACTATCCAGCTCCATGAGGGTGAACACGTCATCATCTCTCAGCGCCTCCC
>PUON01000100.1 GCA_003552125.1 Dehalococcoidia bacterium
CTGTCAGACCGACAGCACGTGCATCTGGCGGCGGCCTGAGAGGTAATCAGGGGCCGAGAAACCACCTCAACCCCGCGGGAAACACCAGATGCCCACCCTCCCCCCAAGAATCCACGGATTACGGGCCTCTGGCTTCTGCGGGGTCGTCGAATCACCGGAACACTGTCGTACGAGCCAGACAAAGAACGCGAGGATGCACCAAGCACTATCGGAGGAGTACAATTATTCACAATTCAGCCTGGAGCGGAAAAGATTGCAGAACCGACAGGGACCTATCGTGGCTCTCGTGAGTCTGGTGGCAATCTCGGTCGTCATCGTTGCGGTGGTGTGGCACGTGATCTATCAGGTTCGATTCATCGGTCCGGTGATCCTCGTGCTCGGATTCGTTCCCTGTATCCCGATCGTGCTGTCCGGCAGGTCGATACGCTCAACCGGTGCCGACATTCTCTTTGGGGCCGTGGATACTGGACTGATGGCGGCAACGGCACTGATCGGTGCAGAACTGGCTGGCATCCTTGGAGCCATTGTCGGCGGACTCATCGGCGACTCAATCACCAACAGCCTTGCGGGCATCTTCGAGGGGAGCGCGTCTGAGCGCCTTCGCGCTCTTGGCATCGAGGAAGCGCGCACTCCCGTAAGTGCATCCATGGGCAAAATGTCCGGCTCTCTCATAGGCGCAGGTATCACGCTCACCATAGCGTGGACGATTACAGGAATGGCACTGCCATAGGGACTCACATCCAGTGCCTTTCAAGGAAGAAATCATGGGACGAGTGCCATCAGCGTCGCAGCCATCGCTCGTCCGTCGGTAGGCTGCTGTCTACAGATGAACAGTCGCGGGAGATAGTCGCTCCGCAGTTGGGACGGCTATCAGTGTCGGAGCAGCCTCAGTAGCGCCTTGCCCCCTGCCACCATTTCACACTACAATCACTTCTTAACGGTGCGTCGCACCAGCCTGCCGCGGAGATGGCATCGAGTGGACACATCGTGACATTTCAGTGGCATGTACGCCCGGATCGCGGGCGGCAAATACGATGCGGAGGTCAAGGTACTACCATATGTCCCAGAACAGCGGCCACAAGAAGCGCACCTCACAACGCGTGGACAGGATCGCGGGCATCGGCTTCGCCCGCTTCCTCAAGCTGCTCCACAGCATGTCAAAGGAGGGTCTCATCTCGCTCGCCGTAGGTGAGCCGGACTTCGGTACGGCAACCTGCGTGTGCGAGGCAGCAGCACAGGCCGCATCAGAGGGCTGGACCAAGTACACGCCAACATCGGGCTTCCCGGAACTGCGGCAGGCCATCGCCGCGAATCTTAAGAGGCGGCACGGGCTTGATTACGACCCCGAGTCGGAGATACTCGTTACGGTAGGCGTTTCTCAGGCGATTGACCTCGCCTTTCGAGCTATGCTGGACGAAGGAGATGAGGTCATTACACCCGACCCTCACTACATCTGCTACCCACCTGCCATTGCCCTCTCCGGCGGAGTCACTGTCCGCGTGCCAACAGAACAATCGGAGGATTACGCACTCGACCCGCAACAGATGCAGCAGCGTATCACTCCGAAGACCAAGGCCCTGTTCTTCGGGAACCCGGCCAATCCAACCGGCGCTCTGATGGAGAAGAAGACGCTCGATGGTGTTGCCGGTATTGCAGAGAAGCATGACCTGGTTGTCCTGGCAGACGAGATATACAGCTCGTTTATCTACGGAGGCGCCATGTTCACCAGCTTCGCCACCCTGCCGGGCATGAAGGAGAGAACTCTCCTTCTGGATGGTTTCTCAAAACGTTACGGTATGCCCGGCTGGCGAATCGGCTACGCCGCAGGGCCGTCAGACATCATCGACGGCATGCTGCAAGTGGCTCAGCACACGATGCTGTGCCCACCGAACGCCACCCAGTGGGGTGCCCTCGCCGCACTGAACATGGACGACGAGGTCGACTTCCAGACGACCATTTCGCACTACGAACAGCGCCGCACGCTCATCTTCAATGAACTGAACCGGATCGGTCTCACCACCGCCGAGCCCAAGGGCGCGTTCTACATCTTCCCGGATATCTCAATCACCGGACTCACTGCCACAGAGTTCTGCGAGAAGTTGCTGCTGGAGGAAAAGGTGATGGTTCTACCGGGAGATTCGTTCGGCGAGCAGGGCAAGAACCACGTAAGAATATGCTACGCAACCTCCTACGAAGGCATCAGAGAGGCATTGCAGCGCATCGAGGGCTTCGTGAACAGGTACCGTGTCAGCAGGCCGGTGTAACGAACCCGCACCCCGAAAAACCTCGAAGGGCCGCCGGACATCCGGGGGCCCTTCGGTATTACAGGATCCCGCCGTGGAATTCCCGGACACCCCCAATTCATCCTTCAACTGTGGTATCGTAAGAATATGGACCCCGCGTCCATAACGCCGAACCGGCTGTTCACTGACCTCGCGTATCTCTGGCCGGTGATGAGTCCGCCTGAGGAGTACGCCGAGGAGGCAGAGTGCTGGCGCATCCTGCTGCGCGAGAAGTTCGCGCCGGGCCGACCCCACGTACTCGAGCTGGGGGTGGGCGGCGGCCACAACCTCTCCCATCTTACAGAAGAGGTCGATGCGACGGCAGTGGATATCTCAACCGAGATGCTGCGACACTCGATTTCACTCAACCCGGGCGTCAAGCACCTAGTGGGAGATATGCGACGCGTGCGATTGGGCCGCAACTACCACGCGGTGCTCATCCATGACGCAATCAGCTGCATGACGACGCCGCGGGATCTCGCGGCAGTATTCACTACCGCAGCAGCGCACCTCAAGTCAGGCGGTCTGCTGCTGGCATCGCCGGACTACTTCGCAGAGACTCTCACACTGCCACGAACCGAGTGCCAGACCCACACGCGTGGAGACATCGAACTGACCTATGTGGAATACACCTACGACCCGGATCCCTCGGACACCATGATCGAGGTGATCTTCACCTACTTCATCCGCTCAGGCGACTCACTTCAGATAGAGCACGACCGCATTCAGGCCGGAGTGTTCCCGAAGCCAACATGGCGGAGGCTGATGCAGACAGCCGGGTTCGATTACTCGGAACGGACCTTTCACCTGAGGCACTGGGAGTACCCCTATACGATTCTCGTGGGAACCCTGAGGTGAAGCTCAGCCCTGCAGGCGTAGGGGTACTCACGGGGGGAGCCATCGATTCGCCGGCGGCCCGGAAGGAGTCAACGCCTTGCCAGCCAGGACCCGTCAACCGACGGACATGCCACACGCGGCGAGCTGTTTGTACCGCTCCCATTCCCTGTCGATGAACTGCTGGATGCCTGCCAGTGCTTCCTCGTCGCGCTCCGGCCGGAACAGGTGCGCGAAACGGCCCTGAAGCTCCAGGTACTCCTCAATCGGCTTGCGTTGAGTCTTTCCGTCGAGTATCTGCTTTGAACGCAGGTTGAACTCAACCTTGCCATCGTCCGCCTCGAACAATGCCCACGCCCCGGTCTCCACGGCGAGCCGTCCCATCTCTATGGTGCGTTCCATTGGAAAGCGCCATCCGGGAGCACAGGGGATGTGGAACTCGAGGTATTTCGGACCCCGGATAGAGGCAGCCTTCTGCACCTTACGGTACAGGTCCTCGATGTACGATGCTGAAGCAGTCGCCACATACGGCAAACGGTGTGCCAGCATGATAGCCGGCATATCCTTTCGCTGATCCACCTTGCCCTTCCATGTGGTAGTCGTCCACGCACCGAACGGAGTCGCACCACTGCGCTGCACACCGGTATTGGAGTAGATCTCGTTGTTGTAGCACACGAAGATGAAGTTGGTGCCGCGCTCCATGGCACCGGACATGGACTGCAACCCGATATCGTAGGTCCCACCGTCCCCCGCCCAGACCACAACGTTCACATCATCCTCGCCAAGTCTATGCAACGCCGCCACCGCGCCTGAGGCCGCGGCACCACCGGCCGCAAAGGCCATTGTCAGGACCGGCACGCCAAACGGCGTCTTCGGATAGCCGCACGCAACCGAGGCAGTACACGAGGCCGGCGTCACCAGCACTGTCTTCGGGCCCAACGCCTTGAGGGTCATGCGCAGCGTCAGCAGGTCGGTACAGGCCGGGCACGATCCCGCACCCGGGTGCATCAGCTCTTCCCGCGGCAAATCCTTAATAGCCATCTAGTTGCCTCCCGTCTGCTTCAGGTCCCACCACTCCACTACATCAGGACGTGCGTCTCCCGTGAACACTTTCAGTGCCATCTGCTCGATATCCTCGTAGGTGACGTCCCGACCACCGACACCACAGAGATAGCCATACACGTCGCAGCCCTCAACACCCATGACCGCAGACCGCGTTTCGTGGTACATCCAGCCGCCGGAGCCGACCGATATGTTTCGGTCCAGCGCGATAAGCTTCCTCTTCCTTCCAATTCGCCGCAGGTCCTCATCCGGGTATGGCCTGACCACCCGCAGGCGGGCCAGCCCCACGCGGTGTCCCTGCTCACGCAGGTTGTCCACAGCAACCTTCGCCTCGGAGCCCACCGATGCCATCGCCAGCAACACGTAATCGGCGTCATCCGTGCGATACTCCTCGATCAGACCCCCGTGATAGCGGCCGAACCGCTGCTCATACTCACGACCAAGGTCGGGTATCAGGCGCTTGGCGGCCTCCATGCCGAGGTGCATCGTGTATCGCTTCTCCATGTGGTACTCATCCGACAGCACATTGCCGAACGTCACCGGATTGCGCCAGTCCAGGCGCCAGTATGGCTTGAACGGCGGCAGAAACGCATCCACGTCATCCTGCTCCGGAATCTCCACTGGCATCATCGTGTGGGAAATAGTGAACGCGCTGTAGCTGATCAGCACGGGAAGCTGAACCTCGTGATGCTCGGCCAGCCTGAAGGCCAGTATCACGGTGTCGAACGCCTCCTGCGCGCTGGAGACGAAGAACTGTATCCAGCCGGTATCGCGCTGCGCCATCGAATCCGTCTCATCAGGCCACAGGCTCCAGCCAGGTCCCAGCGTCCGGTTCACGTTGATCATCACAATGGGAAGCCGGGACAGCCCGGCCCAGTGCAGCATCTCATGCATGAACGCCAGTCCCTGAGACGAGGTAGCGGTGAACGTACGAACGCCCATTGAGGCGGCCGCACACGTGGCGGCCATGACCGAGTGCTCGCTCTCTACGCAGAGATACTCGGCGTCGAGCTCACCATTCTCAACGAACCTCGCCAGCTCCTCCACTATGACGGTTTGCGGCGTGATCGGATACGCGGCGATGACCTCGGGTTTGCACATCTGCACGGCCTTGGCCGCAACTTTGTTGCCGACATCGAACATCAATGTCATCGCTATTCCTCCCGTTCCATCGCGATGACCTTCTTAGGACACTCGTAGGCACAGATGCCACAGCCTTTGCAGTAGTCGTAGTTGATGCTTACGCTGTCGTCATCGGCGCGCAGCACCGCACCCTCGGGACAGTACGCCCAACAACGGAGACACCTGATACAGATCGTAAGGTCGATGACCGGCCTGAAATCGCGCCAGCCTCCGGTCCTGCCGGCTGCACCATCGCAGGGGTATGAGATCGTCGTATCGGCTGTGTAGCGCTCCATCAGCGGTTTACCTCCAGTCTGTCGTAAGCCTCGCGTGCCGCCTCGGCATTCGCCTCACCCGCAGATCCCTTCCACTGTCCACGAATCGCCGCCAGCAGTGCGTCCAGCGACACCTCTTCAGTCAGCCTGACTACCGCTCCCAGCATAGGCGTATTAAGTGCGGGGATGCCGCTTACAAGCAGCTTGTGGGCGATGGAGATGCCTGCCGCATCCACCACCGCGACACGGTAGCGGTCGGAGAACTCGAACTCTGTCGGCTGCTTCCGGCTGTTGAGCACAATCGTTCCACCTTCCGCCAGTCCCGCCGTGACGTCGATCGACTCCAGTGTCTGCCGGTCCAGCACCACCACGATGTCGGGGTGGTAAACCCGACTTCGCAGGCGGACGTCGTCCGCAGAGATGCGCACGAACGAAGTCACCGGTGCACCGCGCCGCTCGCCCCCGAAGTGCGGAAACGCCTGCACACCGCTCTTGCCATCACGAAGCGCGGCAGCCGCCAGCAGGTTCGCCGCCGTGACCGCTCCCTGCCCCCCGCGACCGTGAATCCGGACTTCAAGCATGTGAACCGCCCTCCTTACTGTCACCCGCCGGGGCGCCGATGCCAGACTACCACCATCAGCCAACCCTGTCCATGATGCGCCTGCGGTTTACGCCTTCGTCATATCGAGCAGAAGACCATAGAAGTAGCTGCCCTCCCGCTCGGCCTTCAGTGTCTTGAACCGGTGCCTCACGCCGGGAGGCACGTAGATGACGACCGGCGACTCCACCACGTAGGTCTCATCATCCAACGTGATCTCGAACACCATATCGCCCTTGCTGGGAGAGAGGGCCATGTACACTTCGGCACACTCATGTGCGTGTTCATCTGTCAGGTACACGCCAACCAGTTTGCTCACGTCCACCGCAGCCACTCCCATTCCCAGGTCCTCACCCATGTTCGGCACTACCCAAAACGGTACCGGTGCAAAGTGGCTGGGGAGATTCACCAGTTGAGGTATATCATTGAAGATGAGATTCTCATGCCTTCCAGTCATCGGCAATACGCCTCCTTCACCATTCCTACCAACCATCTAGCGATAATCGTAGAATCCCTTTCCGGCCTTTCGGCCCAGCTGTCCTGCCCTGACCATCTTCTCCAGAAGAATGGGCGCTGCGAACTTCGGATCCTTGAAGGACGCATACATGCCGTCCGCAATGTTTAGCAGGACGTCCAGCCCGATGAGGTCGGACAGCGTCAGGGGCCCCATAGGATAGTTGAAGGACAGCACGCAGCACTTGTCGATATCCTCCTTGCCCGCAAAGCCACTCTCGAGAAGCCGCATCGCATCCAGCAGGTACGGGATCAGCAGCCGGGTGCTGAGGAACCCGGGGGCGTCCTTCGCCACCCAGGTCTCCTTGCCCAACGAGGCGCAGAACTGTCGTGCCGTCTCCAGCGCGTTGAACGAGGTCATGATGGTGCAGACCAGTTCCACTCCCTTCATCAAGGGTACCGGATTGAAGAAATGGATGCCGACCACGCTCTCAGGTCGTTTGGTCGCCATCGCCATGTCAAGAATGGAGAGAGACGAGCTGTTGCTGCCGAGGACTACGTCCTCAGGGCACACCTCGTCCAGTGTGGCAAACAGTTGCTTCTTGGCATCGAGGTCCTCGAAGATCGCTTCAATGATTATGTCGGCTTCACCCATGTCACGGAGGTCGGAACTAGTACGCACCCTGGACAGCAGCTCGCCCATGGCGACCTCATCGAGCTTGCCCTTCTCGACGAGGCGAGCGACGTCCTTGCCCAGCCGCTCGACGGAGCGACAAACCAGCTCGTCAGAGACGTCGTTAATGATAACGCGGTACCCTGCTCCGGCGGCTATCTGTGCGATGCCGCGGCCCATGGTGCCGGAGCCAACTATGCCGACGGTGCCCTTCTCCATGCCACCCTCCTGAAGGTGCCGCTGGTCTCGAGTGCACGAGCGCGGCGCGCCCGCTGGATTCTAACATGTGGATTGTGGAGATGCGACCGCAAAATGAGTGGAGAACCCAGCCGTCAAACGATACCTATTCTGCGGGTTGTCCGACTGTGCAAATCAAGACGTCCCCGCGGTGTTGTCCTGCAGGTGACTCACGCAATTCCCGCCAATCTCAACGCACACGCTCACTGCCGCATGCCCGTCGATCTGGCGGACACAAGTGCAAGCAGAGAAACGCACCGGATCGAGTGGCAGATGCCGACCACGATGTCTTCAATCCAGGCCTGATCAGTATTGACTATCACTCCGTCACACCGTACTATCGTAATAAGACCCACGTCGAGGCGCCTAAGGTTGGCGCCAGGAGTGCCCTGTTCTGAGACCTGCGACTGACAGATAGGATGGGCAGAGCGGATGCGGCAACTGGTAGTCCTGGCGACGATAGCCCTGCTCCTCATTACCGCGGCACCTCTTGCTGCCACAGACAAATCGCTTTCCTCACAGGATCCCCTCGAAGGACTCTCCCAGGAGGAGAGGCAGTACGTTGCTCAAATGAGGGCGGTGTATTCCGAGGCACGCAGGATTGGCAACGTTGAATGGAACCAGATCTTCATAGCCACACTTGACCCGCTTGAGTCCCTGGAATCACTGCAAGGTTCGCTCAATGAGCTTAGTGCTCACTGCCTTGAGAGTCCTCCTCCCACTATGGTGGAGCACGGTGTCACCAGCGTGGTTGTCGCGCAAGGGCTTCGTGCAGCATTCTCAAGATCAATTGCCCATAACAGACTGATGGAAATGCGGAACCCTGTCATCTGGGGCTTGACGCAGATGACTCTGCGACCCCGCATCTCGAGTGGAAGCCAGCCGATTGGGCCACAGAGACTGAGCGACTCGTCAAGGTCGCTGGCGCATTTCTTCCGTGAGAAGGACGATCTGACCGCCTTACTCAATTTCGCCGAGGCGGAGCTTGACGCCCTGATCGCACGGATCCAGCGGGAACGTGGCCTGCACAATCCGCTCACCGTCACCATCGCACCGGAGAGTGTGCGCCCGGGCGAGAGCCTCACGCTGACAGTGCGTGTCTCGCCGCCTCTAAGCACCAGGCTTACGATAGTCGACTGGGGCCCCCTCGAGCCGGTGTCCGGCACGCTGACGACTGACTTGAACGGCATTCTCACACGCAGCCTTACTGTGAAAACGAATGCCCGGGACGGAGCTTACACACTGACAGTTGAGGCGCCTGAACTCGGTGCACAGAGTACCGCGGCCTTTCGCGTCAGCACGTCCCAACCCATCAGCGCCAGGATCGCGATCACGACCGTAGCCATTGGCACTTGGGAGAGGTCGGACGACAAGCCGGTGACGGCAGACGGTTTCATCGTCACCACAGATCCCGTCGAAGTAGTCGGCACCATCGTTGACGGCACTTTCACCGCGGACTTCGACGTCGTTCTCGATGACACGCCTTACGCGCGAGGAGGCATCGTCCTGGTTGACGGTGACATTCGATATCGAGGTTCTGTACGCATCGACTTGGGCGATGACTTCGAGTCAGTCGAATCGTTCTCATTCACTGGGGTTTACGAGGGAAGTGTTCCTGCCGGGAACGTGTGGGCCACGTACTCTGTGGTAGGAGGAGGCATGCCCCTTACTCGCGAAAGGGTAATGCTCGGATTCCGAACGTATACGTACTATCATTCAGGTGCACACGTATGTGCTGATTACCTTGACAGCATCGCATGGGAATTCGTCTACCACGACGGGGTTGTGGAGAGACTGACGTCCTGGTACTGCGATGACAGCCGCACAGTCCCCGACAGCGTCGCAATACAGATCACAATCCAGGATCAGTGACCGTTGCCCGGCCTGAATGCTCCGATTAACGTACGTGCAAGTGTACTCCCGCACCGAGCGACACTGGAGTTAACCTGAGCCAACCTGCAGGACAGGCACCTTGGTGCGGATCACTTGGTCTGCAGCCCGCCAGCAGTAACGAGAGCAATCGCCGCGAGGAGGTACAGGTAGAAGCCCTCCCGCACAACCACAAGCTGGCGATAGTAGCTGTCATACAGCGGCATCTCACCCAGAAACACCCCGCCAATCAACGCCAGCACGGCCACCGCGGCCACCGAAGCCTGGAGAATACCACGTGTGCGGGGTCTCCTTATGAAAGAGAATCCAATGGCGAGCAGTCCACACGCGATGCCGGCAAATCCGGCAAGAAGCGTCACGCTCAATCCCCATTCGGATGCAAACTCAAATTCACGAAGCATCTCGCCAGGGGCCAGCCATGTGAGCAGGACGCTGATGAACAGGAACGCACCGGCAACGATCGCCGCGATGCGGAGACCCGTCCATCCACTGCCGCGCGCTACACTAACCTGGCCGCCTGCAGTGTGTCCTGATCGTCGAGCGGCATGGCCTCTGAACCACTCGGGCTTCGCCCTGACAACCGCCATAGCTGCAGGGTGCGTCTCACGCAACGCGACAAGTCTCTCGAGGTCAGCAGATGAACCTTCCTCAAGTGCTGACTTTGAAGCCTGAATCTGCGTCAGGATGAGTCGCTCCTGCGCCTCAGTCGCGCGTTCAACAGCCTCGAGGTCATCCTGCGCAATCTCCCCGTTCTGGTGGTGAGTGCGTGCGGCGTTTCTCCTCAGACGACACAGGTCCAGTTCGCCCCGGAGCACCTCAAGATCACTCTGAATCGCATCTTCAAGGGATTGGGGAAGGTGACTGTCACGTGCGGGAAGATCCGTTACAGAATCGGCATCAAGCGCCATCTGCAACTCGTGAATCTGCCTGACGCTGACTCGTTGGCGTGAGTCTGACTCACGTTCTATGGTCCCAAACTCCTCGGCTGAAAGCTCTCCTGCCTCGTGCCGCGCCTTAACGTCCTTCAGCCTGGTGCGGGCAACCTTCAACTCCAGTCGCGCCGCTTCCAGGTCTCTCCGCAATGCGCCCTTGAGATCCTCAATCTTTGCATCACAGGCATCGATGCGCTCACCGTAGCTGGTCTTGCGTGCTGAGTAATCGGACTCGAGGACAAGGCCTTGAGCCGCCAGGGCATCCAGCTTCGCGACGAACTCGCGCAGTCGATCGCGTTCGTCAAATGCGGTAACCAACTCGGACAGTTCGGTCGGCATACGCCACCACCCTCGGCCTCCACATTCCGCACCAGCGAAGAGTGGAGACTGCACTGCACCTTCCTACAGAAGTCACATTACAATGGTCCAGTCACAACGTCAATAGTCTGTCCACCCTTCCAGCACAAATGCCTGAGGCGCAGCTTCAGCTTCCGTCACAAGGGCTAGTTCGTCTACACGAGTTGGGGGATGCTGTCACGCCTTTACCTGACTACGCCCGCAACACCATAGCCTTCCACGCTATTCCACCCAGACATATTTGTAGTGATATACAGCCTGGCCGAAATCCGTACCGCAGGACACTACCACGTCCGGCATCCACGCATCAGGATAACCGTCCCAGAACTGAAACTCCGCAACCACGGTCGTTTCCACCGGAGGATCTCCGGTGCGGAGTACGTGATTGATGCGCCCCTGTTCACCGTGCCATCCAAGGATGAGGTGAAGGTGTGCATTGCCCCAATCGACTGCAGACGAACCCAAAGCTGATGAAGCCC
>PUON01000154.1 GCA_003552125.1 Dehalococcoidia bacterium
AACCACCACGGAGCGAGGCTGCGAATGCTTCGAATCAGAGACAATTAGAGGCAGAGATCGCCTCCCAGCGACCAGAATGCTGCCATCTTCATTATAGTGAGGAACGTATCAGGCCCCGAGAGGAGTGTCAATGGCTGCGCTCGTCAACTCTACACGACGCTTAAGCCTGATGGCCTTGGCAGAAGCTGAAACCTCGTGTGTGAGTGATAGCGTAAAAGGCACCCACCCAGACGAGTGGTGTGATAATCGAAAAGTCACCCACCCGGGGTGCTCCGGTATAAGCTGAATGAAAGTTCAGCTACCGGAGGTTGCAGGTGCTCACCGTGGACCAGCAAGAGCAGATACGAAGGGCGTACTACGTTAATGGCAGGAGCATTCGCCGAATTGCCCGTGAGGGGCGTTGGGATCGGCGGACGATACGGAAGGCGTTGCGAGATGCGGGGCCACCGAGGTACACGCTCCGGGAGCCACGGGCGCGGCCAGTGCTGGGTCCGTATGTGGCACAGATAGGCGCGTGGCTTGAGGCAGACCTCACCTCTCCAGCGAAGCAGCGGCACACGGCGCGCCGCATCTACGAGCGCCTGGTCGAGGAGCACGGGTTCAAGGGAGGCGAGTCCACGATCCGGCGGTACGTCAGGGAGCACCGGCCCGCACCGCTTAAGGCATTCATTCCACTGGCATACGACCTGGGACAGGATGCGCAGTGCGACTTCGGCGAAGGCTGGTTCGTGCTCGGAGGACGACGTGTACTCGCCCAGATCCTGTGCATGCGCCTGTGCTACTCCAAGATGCCCTTCGTGATGGCCTTTCCGCACCAGAAGCAGGAGGCGTTTCTGGAAGGGATGCAGCGCGGGTTTCAGTTCTTTGGAGGGGTGCCGGCACGGGTGTGGTACGACCGGCTTACCCAGGCGGTGAAGCGGTCAGTGGTGGGCCAGAGGCCACAGGAGCGGGAAGCATTCGTCGCCTTCAGGAGCCACTACCTGTTCGAGAGCGTGTTCTGCACTGCCGGTGAAGCCCACGAGAAAGGACTCATTGAGAATCTGGTGGGCTATATGCGGCGCCACTTCTTCGTGCCGCTGCCGGAAGTCGACTCGTTCGATGACTTGAATGCGCATCTTGCCGCCCGATGTCTCGCCGAGTCGGAGAGGAGGCTGAGGGGAGAGGAGGCGACCATAGGTGAGATGTGGGAGGAGGAAAGGTCCAGTCTTCGTCCCCTGCCGCCTCGCAGCTTTCCCTGCTGCCGTACAGTCCCGGTGAAGCCAAACAGACTGAGCCTGGTGACCTTCGAGACCAACCGGTACAGCGTGCCGGTGGAGCATACGCTCCACACACTCTACCTCAGAGCCTATGTGGACACGGTGGAGATAAGTGACGGCATCGGAATTGTCGCTATGCACACGCGCAGCTATGCGCGGGAGCAGGATGTACTGGACCTGTGGCATTACCTTCCCCTCCTCAGGGAGCGCCCTGGAGCCCTGGATCACGCCAAGCCTTTCAAGGAGTGGTCCCGGCCTCCAGCATTCGACCGCTATCTCAAGGCATTGCGCCACCGACTGCCTCAGCGGACCGCCACTGTGCGCTTCCTGGAATTGCTGGAGATGACGCGGACTCACCCTCTCTCTGAAGTGGCGGCCGCCCTGGACAGAGCGAGGGATACGGGAAGCTTGGCCCTTGATACGGTGGCGTATTTCCTGCGGGATGCGAGTGCGGAGCGCCAGCCCGCTGTCCCCGTGCTCGCATCGACCCCGTCATGCCCCGAGGTACAGCCTCGTGACCTCAGCCAGTACAGTCTGCTCATGAGGAGATAGCGATGTCGAAAGATATGCTCATACGCCACCACCTGAAGCGGCTCAGGCTGCCCGCCATGGCCCAGGGGTATCAGAAGCTGGCACAGGAAGCCGCCGAGGGCAATCAGTCATATGATGAATACCTGCTCAAGCTGCTGGAACTCGAGTCGGTCCAGCGGGACGAAAACATGCAGAAGCGACGCATCACTCAGGCGCGCTTCCCGTACCTGCGCACCCTGGACCAGTTCGACTTCTCGGCCATACCTTCGGTGAGCAAGGCGCTGGTGCTGCAGCTCGCCAAGGGAGACTACCTCGCCCGCAAAGAGAATGTCGTCCTCATCGGAAACATGGGCACCGGCAAGACACATACCGCCATCGCCCTCGGGCTGCTGGCCTGCCGGCAGGGGCGCAAAGTGCGCTTCTATACTGCAACCGGGCTCATCAATGACCTCCTCGAGGCGCAGGAGCAGCACAGCCTCGGTAGACGGCTCTCCCAATTGCAGAAGCTGGACCTGCTGGTGCTCGATGAGGTGGGGTTCGTGCCGTTTACCCCAGAGGGGGCCCGCCTGCTCTTCCAGCTCTGTGCCGAACGCTATCTCCGCGGTAGCCTGGTCATCACAACGAATCTGGAGTTTGCCCGCTGGGGCGAGGTCTTCGGCGATGAGCGTCTCACCGGTGCTCTGCTCGACCGCCTCACCCATCACTGTCACATCCTGGAATTCAATGGCGATAGCTACCGCTTCAAAGAGAGTCTGAGAGAAAAGGAGGCTGCGACACCGTTAAGGGGTGGGTGACTTTTCGATTATCACAGTGGGTGCATTTTCGATTGACATTCACATTGATTCTTGACTGAAGGATGCCACAACATCCAAGGATCGTGCGTCATCACTGCTAGCGGCGATTCCCGCAACTGCCTAAGCCGATGAAGTTGTCAGAAAGCACGACATGTGCTAAGTTGGAAGATGTCCCGGGCGACCAAGCGAGCACGCATCGGAGACCCACTGGGCGGATACTGAGCGGGTGATGGGCTACCTGTCCTGAACTGCGCTGAGTAGATGCCATAAGACGGACTCCGCAGCACTGACCAGCGAGGCCACCCGGGACATCTCCGCGAAGTGCTTCAGCGATTCTTCATTCAATTTCTCCGATAGTACTCAGATCTCCGGTGCTATAATCGACGTAAGAGGAACACATCAGCCGGTTCCGTAGAGACTCACCGGCGGCGGTTACGCACATCCGGTCCGAGAGGAGGTGGTGGCATGTTTACGGGGATACTGGCGCCTGTCGATGGTTGTGAGCGTGCGGAATTGATCCTCCCATACGTAGAGGAGGTGAGTAATCGTCTCGGTGCTCACATAACGCTACTCCATGTGTATCCTTCCAGGCTGCGCCCACAGAGAGAATCTCACCTACGCTATGTAGAGCACCTCGCAGTACAGGCGAGAGACAGGATCAGGAATGCGCACGTCCGCGTCGATGGCATTGCTCTGGAGGGTCGGCCCGACCAGGAGATTGCCACTTACGCTGCCAGGGAGGACATAAGTCTGATAGCTGCGGCAGCACACAGTCAGACTACCGAGGGGCACTGGACTATTGGCCGCACAGCGGGCAAGGTCATACGCGCCACCAGCAAGCCCGTGCTGTTGATACGGCTTGGGACAGAACCCTCGACTGCTACTGGCGAAGTGTTGAATCGTATTCTGGTTCCGCTGGACGGCTCACGGATAAGCCGGGATGTTCTCACACACGTTGATGCAATACTCGGCGACGCGACCGAATCATGTCCAGGCAGGATATGGCTCACACATGTGGTGCCGTCGAAACATTACGCTACAGGTCCTCTGATTGCGAAGCGCATACCCCATACACGAACGGAACTGAAGGACCTGGAGCAGCAGGCCTCCCGATATCTGGAAGAGGTAGCTACCATGCTGCGCAAGAGCGGCAGAAATGCCGAGACCAGGGTGTCCGTGGGTGACGATGCCGCGTCGTCTATTCTTCAGACATCCATGGAGGTTGGTGCCAACCTGATAGCTATGACTACTCACGGGCACTCGGGCTTCAGTCGACTCTTCCTGGGCAGCGTTGCAGAACGGGTACTGCATAGCACGACGACGCCTCTGTTGATGGTCAGACCAGCCACGAGTTAGAGGTGATTCAAACGGGCATCAATTGACATCAGCCCGGCACAGATATGCTGGTGACTGTAGTCTGCCGGATGCATTCTCACAAAGAAAGAACAGCCGCTCACTGTCGGCATTATGCCCAGCGACGACCACACCATCCTGCAGGCCAAACACGTCAATCAAAGACAAGTGCGCATTCTCAAGTCCCGCACGCACCGCTGCGGTATCATGGCATCGTTGCCACAGGACCAACTCATCCTTCGCCTGTGTTCCTGTGCTGAAACGCTCCAGCCGCAGATCGAATCGTGCAAGCCGTAGCTCAGGATGGTAATGATACCGTGTCCATACCTTGCGCCCGTGGAAGTTCAGTTTCCGAACCCCTTTCCATCGGAGGCGGTAGCCATGGTCGGTATTCAGGTCAAAGAAGAAGAGTCCTCCAGGTCTGAGGCACGCACTAACGGACCGAAAACAGGAGTTCAGATCCTCCTGGTTGAGCAGGTGATTCAGGCTGTCGAACGTACATAAGACCGCATCGAACGCATCCCGCATCCCAAATTGTCGCGCGTCCGCCTGCAGCAAAGGTACCCCGGGCGCGTTCCGTCTTGCATGCTGCAGCATTCTTCTGGATCCATCGAGCCCGATAACCCGAATATTGGCCTCGGACAGGGCTCCCGTCAGACGGCCTGTGCCACAACACAGATCGAGCACCAGCGCGTCGCGACGCAGGCGGGGCAGCAGCATCAGCGCACACCACTGCCTCCAGCACATGCTGCTACTACTCCAGTGGAGGTTGTAGACGTCTGCGAACGGGTCGTATGCTGAAGGCGAGCTTAGGGGCGAAGCATTCCTGCCGTCTTTGGCCATGACAGGAAAGATAGCACGATGCCCAGCAAGACAAGGAAGTCGATCGTCTCGGACCGGCCCCTGCGAACGCAGGAAATAATGCGGGCCCCGGAGGAGGGCTAGGTACCGGGGCCCGTATGGAAAAGAGGAGAGAAGACAGAAAAGCATTACACGGGGTGGGGGCGGGGAAAGGGGTCAAGTAAGGTATAGGGCTCAGGGAATCCGCGCCGTCTCTCCTGCTTCTGCACTATTGAACTGCAAAGGTACGATGGCTACCCTTCATCCGCATATCTGCTGAGAAGAACATGCCAACCTGCTTCGTATACGACATGGATAGTATGCAACATGCTGGAATCGTTTGTCAAGACCTTTTCTGGCAAAGATATTCGGTAGCTGCACGCCGAAGAATCAGGTGTCTCGCGTACCACTCGAAGTGAGTTATCCCATGCGACATAGCAGGCCATTGTCGCTGCAGAAGCCGTTTGTACTCGTATGCGATATATATCAAAGAGATTAGCGCGCTTCAGCTTGGCCACCATGTCGAGGATTCGCATCCGTGATACAATGCGTCCGCACTTCAGGAGCAGTGAACTGCTGGAGGATATTACATGCATGGCGACTCTGATCATGGTTACGACTTCAGATTAGATTCGATCAACGACGATGACAACTACAACCTCATCGCGCTGATATCGCAGACAGGCCACGCCTTCAGTCTCGCCCGCACGCGTGAGCTGAGTAAGTACGGACTCAGTATGATGCGCGCAGCGGTGCTGCTTGTGCTTAAGACTCGTGATAACAACGCAACGCCAACGGAGATCTCTCAGTGGCTGCTGCGCGAACCGCATACGATCTCTGCGCTCCTTGATCGCATGGAGAAGGACGGTCTCATTCGCCGTTACCGGGATCTTCGGAAACGAAACATCGTGCGTGTCGTAATGACCGAGAAGGGCCGTACCGCTTACCAGCAATCGCTTGAACGAAAGACCTTTCACAGCGTCATGTCCGTACTATCCGCGGAGGAGAGAGAGCAGCTCCGCAACGTGATGACCAGGCTGTGGCTCCGCGTGCTGCAGGAGGTCAGGCACGAAGTGCCGTGGGCCAGCACGGCGCCATCTCACATAGAGATTGCTGAAAGAGGCAACGCACAACCGCAGTCCTGATCCACCGTCGCGGTAACCTCAATTGCGGACTGACATTCGTCCGCTATGCTCTTTCCGGGTCTCCAGAACGATTCTGCTCCAAGGCAGAGGGAATCCTGCATGGGCTTCATTGCTCTACGCTGATATCTGCCTATGGGGCCCAACGAAAATTCAACCCACGAAACAGGCACGTTGCAGCGTGCGTACGACTCTGCTAGCATCTTCGCCTGAGAGGAGGACTCCTAATGGACGTCCGTGAGCTCATCCTTAAGACCAGAAGCTATCGCAGATTCCACCAGTATGAGCCGGTATCTGTCGAGGTGCTACGCGAACTGGTTGACCTTGCCCGTATCGCCCAATCACCGTGGAACCAGCAGGCTGCCAAGTTCCTGCTTTGCAACCGCCAGGAGAAGAACGCCGAGATATTTCCACTGCTGGCGTGGGCTGCCCGAATGCCTCACTGGGATGGTCCTGCCGAAGGAGAACGTCCTTCCGCCTATATCGTGATAGTTGGCGACCGTGACATCAGCAAGGTGTTCCCATCGGACCATGTCGTGGCGGGCACCGCCATTCTGCTGGGCGCCACAGAGCGCGGTCTGGGAGGATGCCTCGTTGGCGCCTTCAGCAAGAAGAAGATGTCCCAGACGTTGGGGCTGAGCGAAAGATACGAGCCTCTTCTCGCGGTCGCGCTGGGTAGACCGAGTGAGACAGTAGTACTCGATGAGGTAGGACCGGACGACAACACCGCCTACTGGCATGATGAGAACGGGGTGCACCACGTTCCCAAACGGTCACTCGATGACCTCATTCTCGGCACCCTCTAGACCGGTAGGGCCCGACGGGAACTCCAAGACAGGATGTCAGTGGAGTCGCAGCCAAGTAACTCGATCTCGTCCTCAGCTGACTGTCCGCACGCGAGGAGCCTCTTTCGAACTTCTTCCTCCAATTTGTCCAGCATGTCTTCCAGGTCATTGCCAGTCGCGCTGCAATCATGCAGCGACGGGACGAACCCGGATATGCCACCATATTCATCCCAATCCACATCAAACGAGAACCGGCGTACCACTGAGAGGTTCCTCCTGAATTCAGTTTCGACTAATTGAAGAAGCCAACGGGAACACTTCTGCGAAGGTATATCCGGCACATCCTCCTGTCAAGAGTCGACACCGATGGTCGGAGGAGAATCACCTCAGAGCACGACATCTCGTCCTCTTTGTGAAGGGCATTCCGGCCATTTGAATCCCTGGACCTCCGTATCGCCGGCAGCGAAATCAGGTATGCAGAGGCCCAAGACACCAGTTGACATAGATGACTCTCCCGGCTAGTCTGAAGATAAGAGCGAACAGAGGAGGTGCCACGTGCGAGGCATAAGTAGAGAAGAGGCGATCGCTCTTTGCGCGAAGGTGCGCGAGCAGAACCAGGCATCGCTTGCCTCACCGTCACGGCCGCTATGCTGGCAGTGTCAGCAGGAATCTGACGGCGAAGTGGACGGGTCGTACATGGCCAGGAAGCCCGGTTTCCTTGGATGCGACCTTGTGAACAGGCAGCGGACACGCTCAGAGCGCGTCCGCCGCTAGATCACGCCGAGCGTAGATTGCGGCCGATGGCGCGTATTTTACGCAACCGTATGATTGGCCAGTTCCTCCAAGGCAAGCACCATTGCCGAATGATCCAAATCGATGCCGTCACGCGCCGCCACCGCATTGAACATCTCCTGTGCAAGGGCGGTATTCGGTACGCTCATATGCAGGCTGCGAGCCGATTGCAGCGCGAGGTTCAAATCCTTCTGGTGCAGCCTGATACGAAACCCCGGCTGAAACGTTCTCTTGATCATCCTTTCGCCATGCAGTTCCATGATGCGGCTGCTCGCAAGGCCTCCCATTAATGCTTCCCGAACTTTCGCCGGATTCGCACCTGCCTTTGAAGCGAACGTCAGCGCCTCGGCGGTCGCCGCAATTGTGACCGCCACCGCGATCTGGTTAGCCACTTTGCACGTCTGCCCGGCTCCGTGATCCCCAATGAGCACGATGTTCTTCCCCATCAGCTCGAAGTAGGGCTTGACGCGATCGAATACCTCTTCCTTACCACCGACCATTATGGACAGGATCGCCTTTTCCGCTCCAACCTGTCCTCCGGACACCGGGGCATCCAGCATGTCTACCCCCAGTTCGCCAAGTTTCCTGGCGAACTCCTTCGTCGCAATAGGTGAAATGGAACTCATGTCCACCACCACCGATCCTGCCTTCACGCCTTGTGCGACTCCCTCTTCTCCAAACAGCACGTCCTCGACATCAGGCGTATCCGGAACCATCACGATTATGATGTCAGACAGTGAAGCCACGTGCTTGCTGCTCTCACACGCTGCAGCACCATTGGCCACCAGTTCCTTCACTGCATCCTCGCTCCGGTCGAATACGTTCACAGTGTTACCCGCAACCAGCAGGTGTCCGGCCATGGGTTTGCCCATTATGCCCAACCCGATGAATCCAATCTTTGCCATCGCACACCTCCTTCCGTTCTAAAGGAATTGTCTCACCCAGCCCAGGCTGTCCTCGGTACCCCCCGCAGGATTGTACTCACAGCCTATCCATCCCGTGTATCCCATTTCATCGATTGCCCGGAAAAGGTTCTCAAAATTGATTTCGCCTGTGCCGGGTTCATGCCGCCCGGGGACATCTGCCAGTTGCATGTGGCCGATCTTCTCGATGTTCTCGGACATCGTCCTGATGAGATTGCCTTCCATAATCTGCATGTGGTAGATGTCGTACTGCATGAGCACGTTCGGATGATCGACCGCCTTGATCACATCGAGCATGTGCCGCGTGCTGCTGAGACAGTAACCGGGCACGTCGTGTGAATTGAGTGCCTCTACGAGCAACTCGATACCCGCCTTCTGGGTCTCCTCTGCCGCATAACGCACATTGCGCGTCAGGGTCTCCATGGACTGTTCCGGCGACTGAGTGACCGGGGGTATTCCCGCCAGGCAGTTCAAGCGAGGACATTTCAACGCTTGAGCATATTCGATTGCGAGTCCAAGGCTGGCCTGAAACTCGTTCACCCGCTCAGCCAGACAGGCAAGTCCCCTCTCCCCGGCAGCCCATTGGCCCGCAGGAAGGTTATGAAGCACCACGTCCAAACCGTTGCTGTCGAGACGCTCCTGTAGTTCCGCCTTATCCCACTCATACGGAAACAGGAACTCAACAGCCTTGAATCCATAGCGCGCCGCTCGTTCAAACCGCTCGAGGAACTCGACTTCCTTGAAGAGCATTGTGATATTCGCACTGAACTTCGGCATCTCTCGTCGCTCCTCCCTGACACAAGGATTCTCCCGGACCTGCCAAATGACGCACACTACGCAGACCAGGATGCCGCCTATTCTAACACCGTGTTTGCCGGAATGCCGTCTTTAGTTGCCCCATAGAGTCGTCCGGCAAGTGCAGCACTGCTGTAACGTACGGTCTTACGAAGAAAGGACAGGTTTCTCATGCATAACTGAATTGCGGATGCCCCTGCTTCGCCATGCTATCCCTTCACAACGCGAGAAGAGACAACTTGCACGACAAAAGATCTGCCCGCTGATTCTCCAATGGTGGTTCGTATCCTTCCACCTCTGCTGTCGGCCTTCACACCTGCCGTTGCGCGTCCATTGCCTGTGCGATTTGTTGCCATAAGTGTCGGCCGCCACGGATGAGCGCAGAGAGACCATAAGTGAGTCGCTCCAGGATCTTGCCGCGCGGCTGAATCCCGTCCAGATTGCGCGACTGATCACACATGGGCTCCCCAACATCAAGACAGCGCAGAAGAATCCCACCATTATCGTCAAGGCACTTTGTTCAGCGGGCACCCCGACGCTATAATCCTAAAGGTTGTAGGTGCCCGCCGCTGAAACACGCGCAGGAGTTCACATGTACTACGATGACTTCTACGAGACCAGGGAGCGCGCCACTGCCGTGGTCCGGAGAGACGGACTGCTTCTGCTCGTGAGAGACCGTGGCTTCCGGCAGTTCTCACTCCCCGGAGGAGGACTCAGACCAAACGAATCACCTGAGGAGGCAGTCAGCCGTGAACTGGCCGAGGAGACGGGACTGCGGGCAATCACGGTGGAATCTCTACCCGGATGTCAAACGAGCGATGCCTACAATACGTACCTAGTGTTCCAGATTGAAGCAGAAGGGGTACTTCGTATCAACGCTGAAGAATTGAGCGAAGCTCACTGGTGGGACGGGCGCACATCCGTGCCATTGTTCGGTTATGTGAAGCACGTACTCGAACTGCTGCACTGGCCCAAGTAGGTACATTCTGTCATACTGAGGTGGAACGCAGCATGGGGAATGTTATGAGAAGCCGCCAGCTTCTGGGCAGACTCACACTACTCCTGGTCACGGCTGTCATGATACTCCCCGCAGTGACTATAGCCTGTACCCCGGATACCGAACCGGTTGTCCCTCCGATCCCTCCCCCCTCACCCTGCCCGGAAGCGGCAGCGAAACCTTCACATTCCTACTATCTCCCGAAGAACGACATGTGGCAACTGCCCGATGACCTCCCGGAGGCAAGGCTACCTTCTGAGCACGGCACCATAGAGATCGAGGGGCTCGGCGAATTCGCTTTTGCCCCGGATGAGGTTGAAACGGTCCGCCCCGACATATTTCGTCCGGGCCACTTCTCAGTGTTCGACGTCGTGGTTCACCTCGCCGAGAGGGGATGGTTCACCCTAGAGGCTCACTACAACCCCGCACTGGACACCCATGTTATTGAACAACTGGACGGGCGTATGAACTGGTGGTATCGTGCCTACTATGCCGGTGGCTGGCCCGAGATCAACGCCTTCCGTATGGATATGTATCCCTACAAGGAAGGCATGACCATTAAGCTCGACACACAGACCGAGCAGTACATAGGACGCATTTACAGCGCCTTTGGAGCAGAGGTCCAGAGGAAGTCGGTCAACCTTGGCCGCGTGGTCATTCCCGAGGTCCGCGTGGGAACAAACGTTTATACGAATGTCCCGGTGAGTGCGCATGATGTACGCTCCGACATGCTGCAGCCGGGCACCATTACGGCACTTGATGTACTGCTTAGTCTGGCCGACCAGGGACGGATCGAACGCATGAAGCTCTCGTGGTACTGCAGCATCGGTGAAGCCGATCCTGTGGATAGTTTCTGGGTGGAACAGATCGATACGGGGGATGGTATCTACGACGGCGAGGCAGACCCAGAGAGAGGCGGATGGGTTTACGAGACAGGTTCACGTGAGTTCGCGGGCTTCATGGGCAGTCACATCCACATTCCCTCGGATGTCAGGGTCATTGTCTCGCCTGAATACATGACGTGGTACTGGCTTGGATCTCCACTGTAGAGGTTCCACTGACACCGCGCGTTCCCCGATCCCGCGGGAAGTGTACTGATATACTTTTCCTCCCATGCAACCGGATGATGACTCCACTCGCGCTCGCTCATTGAGCCTCGACATCCTGGAGCGCTACAGGCAAGTGTACCGTGCGTCAAGGAATGCCGAGCCTCTCCTGCGCTATGGACGCCGCACTATTGCGGTTAGCACCATTGCACAGCAGTTCTACTGCGAAAAAGCGGTCCAGCTCTCCATCGAACGACCCTTGGCGCCCACACAAAGCATGCGTGACGGAGTAGCAGGGCACGAGGCGGTCTCCTCTCTGGGAGTGACGATGACGCAACAGGAGGCGATCGAGGCCGCCGTTGTCGCGAGAGAGGTTCCTGTGTGCGTGTACGAGTTCCGCATAGGTTGGCACCATCACAGTGGCGCAACAATCCTGGGCTTCGTTGATGAGGCGTGGTTCAGAAACGCACACGTCGACCTGGTCGCCGAACGCAAGTTCAGCAGTAATCCCGCGATTCACGCTCCCTATCACGTTCAAGCGGGACTGTACTGTCTTGGACTCGGTGAGATGGGTTTCGGCACGGAATGCTCGCGCTATCGCATTTCCGTGTTCTCACGGCAGTGTCACGATTGCGCATCGCTGGCATCCGGGGAGTGCCCCACAGTTGCTATAGGTGCGGACAGCCATACCTGCGATCGAGGCGCATCCATCAGCCGGACATTTCCTTTCGAACGGGAAAGCGTGCATCACGATCTGGAATGGGCGCTCGAGTTCTGGACGGGAAAACGTGAGGCCCAGGCAACCACGAATCCCTCACGTTGCCGTGCATGCCGCTACCAGCGAATGTGCAACCGGACACAAACGTAGCTACTCGTCTGGCGTCTCTCCTCCCGGCAACTCGGCGTAGTCTCCTCGCAACGCCTGTGCAGCGACAGATTTCGTGTCCTCCGCGAAATCACTCTTCAGCATCCACTCGAAGTAGCCAGGATCAGACTGCATTACCGCCTTTATGGGCACGCCCTTGTATTTTCCGAACCCCACTACTGCTACTCCGGACGACCACATGAACTTGCCCTGTGAATCGATCCAGTTCTCCTGCTCCCTGTTGCACAGTGCGTTCAATCCTTCAACTGTTCTAGGAAGGACGCTGTTGGCTAAGAGCATCCCCTCGAGTACGGCAATTGACGCTTCGACATCTCCCTCGGAAGAGTGTGCTTTTTCCAGATCGGTACCACAGTACTTCCTGTAGGCAGCAGCAAGATCCCTCGGTTCCAGCATGTGGAAAAGTATCTGCGCATCAACAATACGCCGTCCTCGTCTGGAGAACTCGACTCCTGCGCGCCGAAACTCCGCCTCCATCAGGGGAATGTCGAGGCGGCTGATACCAAACCCTCCCAGGTCAGCATCTCCGATGAACTGACCCAATTCTGAAGCGTAGTATGAGAATGGCGGCAAACCGGCCACGTCTTCGTTGGTGATGCCGTGGACTGCCGTGGCGCTTTTCGGGATGGGCATGCCGGGGTTCACCCTACGGCTCCACACATCCCGCTGCCCGCCCGGGGAAAAACGGATGGCCGTCACCTCTACGATGCGATCATGCACCGCGCTGATGCCAGTCGTCTCCAGGTCAAGGAATACTATGGGTCTATCCACCTGCAGGTGATCCATTCTCCTCCTTACAACGGGCAAAACGCCAAGCAGACTTCTCTGACATCGCGTACCCGTCCAATACTATTCTTCGAAACAGGCACCGTCAACCTTCGGCGCCATACGTCATTCCTGCCAGCAGCTTCATTCCTTCGTCACAAATCGCTCGCTCTTCGTCATTCGGGACACTCAGAATATGCACTGGTGCCCCCTCTTTATGCAGTGGTTCTATTCCCGCTGGATCGGCGGAACAATTCCGGTCCTCGTCGAGATGAACCCCCAGGAAATCCAGATTCCGGCAGACTGCTGAGCGCACAGCAGGAACACGAAGTCCCACGTCATCGGTGAATATGAGTACGTCGAGTCCGTTCAGCACAGATGCGTACGCTCCAATGTAGAACCTGACACGATATACGTACACATCGAACGCCAGCCGTGCGCGCGCGTCATTCGCCACAGATTGGCTCAAGTCCCTGATATCCGCCGAAGTGCCTCCACTAAGTCCCAACAGGCCACTCTCGCGGTGCAGCACCCGATTGAGATCCTCTGCGGAGTATCCATGCCTCACCAGGTCAACGATGATGCCCGGGTCAAGATCGCCACAACGGGTGTTCATTACCAGTCCCTGGAGCGGAGAGTATCCCATGGAGGTGTCGATCGAACGTCCATCCTTTACTGCACACGCACTGGATCCACCAGTACCAAGATGCAGCGCAATCGCCCTGAAATGATTCTCTCCCAGATACCACGAGGTCTTCTCAATCACATCGGCATACGACAGTCCGTGGAATCCGTGTTTGGCATAAGTCTCCGCCAGCGATGCCGGGAGCGCATAGGTGCGTGCGACATCGGGCATGTCAGCATGGAACGTGGAATCGAACACCACGAACTGTGTTACCTCAGGCCACCGACTCGACACGAGGTCAATCATCTGTAGGGCCGCCACGTTGTGCAGTGGGGCAAGCGGGGCGCAGCGCAGGAGCATCGCCTTCGTCTCATCGTCTATCAGGACACCACCCATGAACCTTCTCCCACCATCGGCAAATCTGTGTCCGACGGCGTCACACTCGTAACCGTTGCTGCTCAAGTAGGTCAGTACATGTCGCGCCGCCAGCAGGTGATCGTGGAGGCCGACGTCCTGCCGAAACCGAGACCCACCGTAATGGTATTCAATGAACGATGAAGCAGCACCCGTCACGCCAACCCGATGACACTTGCCCCTGACGAGAACCTCTGAATGGCAATAGAGCTTGAAGCTCAATGATGAGCTGCCCACATTGAAGACAAGGATCCTCGACTTATCACTACCGTTATGGCAAGACACCGCACACTCCAAAGAGGCCACGCTTCTGAGAAGCCATTCTAACACTCTGGTATAGCAGAATTACAGCAATGATATACGCACCGGCACAAGAGAACGCTTACCGTGACAGGACGCAGGACGAAGGGCGGCAGGATGGGGTGACGGAATACCGCATACGCTGTTCGCCCAGCGTTGAATGGTCGCGTACGACTCTCGCTTTTTTGAGCGTGCCGTCTATAGTAGGATAGACCCCGTTGCCGGACGTGTAATGGCGCGCTATCACGCTGGCGGCAACATCAGTATCCGCGACGCCAGTAGGCGCCACGTCGAGAGAGAGGAGTCTTGCGATGACTGATCTTACCTGCCTGTTCGAACCGCACTCGGTTGCAGTCATTGGAGCATCGGACGATCCCGGCAAGTATGGCAACAGGGTGATGCAGAGCATACTCGAGTCCGGGTTTGCGGGCCCCGTCCACCCGATAAATCCGAACGTCGCCAAGGTTCTGGGCTTCACGTCTTATCCGTCGATGCGCTCCCTGCCTGAACCGGTGGACCTCGCATTTATCGTCATACCCGCCAGGGCGGTGGTCGACGCAGTCAGGGACTGCATCGCTGCCCGCGTCAAGGGAATCGTGATCATCAGCGCCGGATTCGGTGAGATCGGCACGGAAGGGCTTCGCGCGGAGGCAGAAATAGCCCGGATGTGCAAGGAGGCCGGCATCCCCGCAGTCGGGCCAAACTGCATGGGGGTGGTCTGTTTCTCGTCACACCTGGTCGGCACCATGACCATGGACCGCCTCAAGGGAGAACCCGGCGACACCTCATTCATCTCGCAGAGCGGCACGTACGGACTCAGCACCCTGAACCAGGGTCTCACCACAGGCGTCGGGTTCAGCAAGTTCGTAAGCAGCGGCAATGAAGCCGTTACCAGATTCTCGGATTTCCTGGAGTACCTCGGTGAAGACGAGGATACGAGAGTAATCATCGGCTACATCGAGAGTCTCAAGGACGGCCAGCGGTTCACACGGGTAGCGAAGAAAGTATCCGGGAAGAAACCATTCGTAGTGATGAAGTTCGGTCGTACCGACGCCGGAAGTCAGGCGGCCGCTTCACACACCGGCGCTCTCGCGGGATCTCACAGCGTCTACAGTGCGGCATTCAGGCAGTGCGGTGTGATAGAGGTGACGCGTACACAGGACCTTTTGAACGTGGCAATCGCCTTCCGCTCGCAGCCACTGCCCCGGGGCAGACGTATCGCCGTCGCAGGCATCAGCGGTGGATTCGCCGTGGCTGCCGCGGACTTTCTCTCAGAACTTGGCATGGAGTTGCCTCCTCTCACGGAAGCTCTTCAAAGCCGAATGCGCGAAGAGATCAAGGTGCCGCCGTTTGCCACTGTGAAGAATCCGATCGACCTGACCGCCGAGGTCCGTCCATGGTACCTGCTGCAGTGCGTCGAGGCGGCTCTCCAGGACCCCGGGATCGATGCGCTTGTCATGGGGCTCTGGTCATGGCCCCTCCCTCCTGCCGAGGAGAGCCTCCGAACATTGGAAAGAGTCCAGCGCGAAACTGGCAAGCCACTGCTGCTGTGCTACTACGCAAGCAGGCGAGGAGCCGAACTCATCCAGGGGATGACCTCACTGCCCGTATACGGAACCCCCGAGGAGGTTTCTCAGGTTATGGCGGCACTGTGCCAATACGCCGATTACCGAAGAAAGACCGATTCGTTTCCCGACCAATGATACCGACCACCAACGGTCGACCAGGCGAGACCGGGGATGCTGGTTTGAGCTGCAAGCTGCTCTGTGACGTCGATGTAGCCACTCAGGGGCAACAGGAAGTGGTGACGCTTGACCCGAAACCCGTTCTGCTCCACAATTCGGTTCGTATCGGGATGCCGGTGATGTGTGCCCGTTTCGCCTGCAGCCACACAGCCGCTGTCGGCCATTGCGGGAGCCGGACGGGAATCGCTCACAGGTCAACCTTCAGGAGGAAACTCTCATGCACCCACTGAGACCCATGTTCCGACCGGAGTCGGTCGCTGTCATCGGCGCATCTGAAGATCCCACGAAGTGGGGATTTGGCGTACTGAACAACATCTCACGGGGCGGATTTCGGGGTCGGATCTATCCGGTCAACCCCAATGCGGACACGGTACTGGAACGCAAGTCATACAAGTCGCTGCGCGATATCCCCGAGCGGGTTGACCTTGCCTTTGTAGTCATCCCATCGCCATTCGTCGCAAGCGCCGTGAGAGACGCAATCGAGACGGGAGTCCGCAGTCTTATCATCATTACCGCAGGATTCGGAGAGACCGGGGTGGAGGGCAGGAAGCGGGAGGCAGAGATACGCAACCTGTGTTCAGAAGCCGGAATTCCCGCAGCCGGGCCAAACTGCATGGGTGTGTGCAGCTTTCGCGCGCGTCTTGTGGGGACGATGGAACCACTCGAGAGTGAGCCTGGAAACCTTTCCTTCATATCTCAGAGCGGCACATACGGCGTCACCACTCTCAACTACGGCCTGCACCTTCACCTCCCCTTCAATGCCTTTGTCAGCAGTGGCAATGAGGCGGTAACCCGCTTCTCGGACTACCTGGAATACTTCGGACAGGATGAGCACACCGATGTCATCATGGGGTACATAGAGAGCCTGCGAGACGGACAACGGTTCATGCGCATCGCCAGAGAGGTGACGAAGAAGAAGCCGGTTATCGCAATGAAGTTCGGGCGCACCAACGATGGCAGTCGTGCCGCCGCCTCCCATACCGGCGCGATGGCAGGCTCGAACGCCATCTATGATGCGCTGTTCAAACAGTGCGGCATTATTGAGGTGAAGCGAACGCACGACCTGCTGAATGTAGCAATGGCCTTCGACATGCAACCTCCGTTACGCGGCAACAGGATCGCAATCATCGGACCGAGTGGCGGCTTTGGTGTGGCCACAACTGACTTCCTCGCGGAGCACGGACTCAAGGTCCCGGAACTCGATTCCATGCTGCAACGTCGGCTCCGCGAAGACGCAGAGGCACTGCCGTTCGCATCGTTGCGTAATCCAATCGATCTCGCCGCTGACCTTCGGGTGGACCCGCTCCTCAAGTGCACCGAGACGGTGCTCAACCTCGACATGATCGATGGTGCAATTATCGGGCTGCACTCAAGGCCATTTCCTCCCGAGGAGCGCCTGCTGCGCCGACTGGAGGAAATCCAGCAGCAGACAGAGAAGCCAATGTCTATATGCTACTTCTCACGGCCCGAAGGGATGGACGTGGTCCAGTCCATGACCCGCATCATCCCCGTATATCGCAGCGCAGAGGACGTGGGGCAGGTCATGTCCTGCCTCTGGCAGTACGGGCGACGGCTGACCTCGCTCGAGAACTCGTAGAAGAAGCTTCTGCCAGACAGCCCCGGATCCCGGATACACATTCTCGGGAATGCGTGGCCGCTGCCTGCCGGCAACCCGAAAGATCCCTGTCATCCTGACCTGCCGATGGGTTATAATCGCTCAGGCTCCCTGTTCCCCTAATGCGGGCATTATGACAAGTGTAAGGTTCATTCACTGCGCAGACCTCCACATCGACACCCCATTTCGCGGCCTATCACAGGTAGCGAAGGACATCGCGAAGACGCTTGGCGAGGCCACATTCACGTCCTTCGAGAACATAATCGACCTCGCCGTCGCGAACCACGTCGATTTTGTCGTCATTGCAGGAGACGTGTATGACAGTTCCGACAGGAGCCTCAGGGCGCAGTTCGCTTTCCGTGATGGACTCGGGAGGCTGGCCGAACACGGGATTCCGTCATTCGTCGCCTTCGGCAACCACGACCCGGTGAGCGGTTGGAGCAATTCACTGGAATGGCCGGAGCTCGCACACAGGTTTGGTGCCAAGGAAGTTGACGTTTGTCAAGTCACTCGAGGAGGAACAATCGTCGCCTCGGTACACGGCATGAGCTTCGGGAAAGCGACGGTAACAGACGATCTGTCGTCACAGTTCGAGCCCCACCGCAGTGGCGTGCCTGAGATCGCCGTGCTCCACGCAAATGTGGGCAGCAACACCGGACATGCACCGTACGCACCAACAACGGTCCCGCTGTTGGCGAAGAGGGGCTTCGATTACTGGGCGCTCGGACACGTGCACAGACATCAGGTTCTCAGGACCGAAGCTCCGGCTATCGTCTACCCCGGCTGCTCTCAAAGCAGACACCCCAACGAGACAGGGGCGAAAGGCTGCTGCCTCGTCACGCTGAGCGATTCGGGTGCGCCGGATGTACGTTTCGTGCCGACCGATGTGGTGCGTTACCGACAGGAACGCGTTGATGTTTCGTCCTGTGCCACGATCGATGCAATCCAGCGCATTGTTGAAGAGGCGTGCGACAGACTCTCTGAGGAGGCGGATGGGCGGCACCTCGTCATGCGGCTGGCTCTTGCGGGCCGAACACCTCTCCAGCGGGAGTTGCTGCAAGGAGACACACATGTCGGGTTGGAGGAACGACTTCGTGAAGGACTGCTCGGCCGTTCGCCATGGGTATGGTTGGAACGGCTGACCCTGGAGACAAGGGGGGCCTACGACATCCAGGCTCTCCGCGCACAGCAGGACTTCACAGGAGACATGGTACGAGCGTACACGTCCCTGCTCGACAGCGATTCAGATGCTCTCCCGCAACTCAGGGCTGAGATCGAGACTGATCTACGAACCTGGGCCGGATACAGACACCTCACGCAACCCTCGGACGACGAGATACGGTACCTCGCCGAGAGGGCAATGCATGAGACTCTCAACCTTACGGCGGGCGAAGACTGACATGCAGTTGAGAGAGATTCAGATATGGGGTTTCGGAGCGCTCGCGAACGTCCGGGTGCGAGGCCTTTCGCCGGGACTTAACGTCCTTCACGGCCCCAACGAATACGGGAAGACCACGCTGCTCGAGTTCGTGCGTCGCCTATTGTTCGGCTTCCCGCCCAGGACCACGAAGGCGAACCCGTACCCTGCGCTTTATTCAGACAGGTACGGCGGCCAACTCCTGTGTGAGATGGTGGACAGACGCCTGCTCACGGTCACCCGGACCGCCGGCAAAGGCGGCGGCACACTTGCCGTATCTACTCAGAATGGCGAGACCATTGGCGAGACTGAGTTCGCTGCATCCCTCGGATACGTCTCGTCGAGTCTCTATCAGAACGTCTTCTCCATCGGACTGCAGGAGCTGTACGAAATCGACGTGATGAACCTCGATGAAGTCAAGAACCGGGTCTACGGGGCGGGGCTCGGCGGCGTCTCGGTGACGTCCCTGCGCGAGCGCTTCGAGAAGCGCGCAGGCGAACTGTACACGAAGGGCGGACAGAAGCAGCGCATGAAGCAGCTCGCAGCAGGTATCGCCGAGCTGAATCGAGCCATACAGGAACAACGAAGCACGCTGTCGCAGTATGACACCCTGAAGGCGCATCATGACAAGTTGCAGCAGCGGCGGGATGCCCTCACCGCCAGCCTCCCCGAGATGGAGACTCAGCTGACAGCACTGATAAGCCAGCAGCGTCTCTTTCCCACATTTACGAGGATGCAGCAGGCCGAAGCACAGAGTCACGAGATGGGTGAACTCTTTGAGATTTCGGATGACGCACTCGTAGAGATGAACGAGCGGATCAACGCAATGCGGTCACTCTCGTCTCGCATCGAGGAGATGCGCGAGCAACTGCAGTTCAAGTGCGCGGAGCACGACCGCATCATCTACGACCAGGGCATTATCGCGTGCGCAGCTGATGTCAAGTGGCTATCACGCAATGTCTCCTCCTACCGGTCGGCATCTCAGGAACTGCCACTGGTAGAGAGAGACCTGATGGATGCGCGATCATTGATCAACAGGGGACTGACCTCTCTCGGCGAGGGGTGGACCGCAGACGCGGTCCGTGACTTCTCGCTGACAGCTGAGCAGGAGGATGCACTGCGCAAAGCTGCAGCCCGCCTTGAAGAGTGCACGGGGTACCTGACGATCTCACGACAGAAGCTCGAACTGCACAGAGATTCGGTCCGAGCATCGCGAAGCAGGCAGGGGTATCCAGGCCGCTACAGACTCGCCGGACTTGCGGTGGCTGCGCTGGCGGGCGCAGCTTGTATCCTCGCGGTGCTTGAAGGAAACATGCCCATCGCCATCCTGTCCGGTCTGACCGGTGTACTTATTGCAGCTGCGTCACTAAGGCTCAGTACTCTCGCATCCAACGTACAGGACCCCACCGCTATCGATCTGCAGACAGAGGTAGAGCAGCGCCTGGAAGCAGTGAAGGCGGCTGACGCTGAGTGGAGATCGTCGCTCGAGTCCGTACGGCTGCCTTCCTCGTTGTCCCCTGCCGCGAAGGACGACATGCTGCGCCGGATAGACAGGATCGCCACGGACCTTCGGCGCATCGACGCGCTAGAAGCACAGTGCAACAAGCTGCGGAAAGCACAGGCATTGGTGGACGAACGGTACTCCAGCGTGGTGGCGCTGCTAGGAGAGCCATCCACGAACAGCGATATCACAGCGCAGATAGAGAAGCACGCCGAGCGGCTGGACAAAGACACGGCAGAAAAGGTCAGGAAGGATACCCTGCAGAACGAGATCCGTCAGCGCAAAGATGAGGTGAGGATTCTGGAAGAACACCTCGAGATTGCGTCCTCACGCCTCCAAGAGTTTCTTGCCGCCTGGCAGGCGGCATCCGCCGAGGAACTGCGTGAACGGCACAATCTCACTGTGAGAAAGAAGGGACTGCAAAAGGACGTAGAAGACTGCCTGAGGCTGATCGAGGATGAGGTGGGAGCAGGGGACACGCGTGACGAGTTCCTGCGCAGACTCGCCGCCACGAACATCGACGAGGTGCGACTGGCACGGGCCGAACTGGAGCAGAAGATACACCAGGTGCAGGAGGAGATCACCAGCACTGCGGGAGAGATGGGCGCATTGGACACGAGACTGGAAGCGCTGGCGTCGACTGACGACCTCATTTTGCAGGAGACCGAGCTCGAGACTCTCAAGCAGCAGCTCCAGGATGCGTACCGGGAATGGCTCACGGCGCGCCTCGCACTGAAAGTGATCGATGCGGCAGTGTCCCGCTACGAGGAAGAACGCCAGCCGGCAGTGATCCGCTTCGCACAAACGGCGTTCGCTACAATGACGGGTGGACGTTACGAGAGGCTGCTCAAGCCGCTCGAGGGCAACGAGCTACACCTGCACGATACAAACGGGGAGCGGAAGACGGTGGGCGAACTCAGTCGCGGCACGCGCGAGCAACTATACCTCGCAATGCGTCTTGGGCTCATCGAGCAGTACGAGCAAAACGCCGAGCCGTTGCCGGTCATAATGGACGACCTCATCGTGAACTTCGACGATGCGCGCGGCCCTCTTGCCGTTGAGACGCTGGCGGAGTTCGCCCGAAACCGACAGGTCATCGTCATGACCTGTCACGAGAGCACGCGCCAACTGTACCATGATGCGGGAGCCACCGAGTTGACGGTGCGTGAAGACTCTGACATTCCGGCCTGATGGTGCCGGACACCGGCGTCAGCACACAGAAGAAAGGCCCGCCTCACGGCGGGCCTTCACTCCTATGCAACTTCCGGGCGTCTCTCTTCACAAGCACACCGGAAAGGAGCGCAATGTTAGATTTGTTCTACGAGACCATCTCCTGATTGATCATATTCCACTGTCCATCCATGAGGGCACTCACCACTTCGCCATTTTGCACCGTGATGTGTATCTCATGTGGCGTGATTACCTGGGCTAGCATCTGTCCCGTTCGGTCCCCGTATCCGGCGTAGGCACTCTGAAACTCGAACACGAAGGTCCAAGCGTTCTCAATATCGGGGTAGACGGTCTCTACAAGTCCAAGTGTAGCCGGAATCCCGTCAAACGCAAAAGTCGGGCTATTCCGTACGAAATCCTCAGCCATATCCCGTGCCGCATCCTCGTTCATCGAGATGAGCTGCTGCGCCAACATGTTCCACTTGCCGTCCATGACCGCTTCGACTATTTCCATCGTCTCCACTGTGACAACCACTCGATGGGGAGTAATAACCGGCAGCGTTACCAGATCAGAAGTGTCGCCATAACCCGAATGGCGGCTGTCGAACTCGAACACGAACTCCCAACTGAACGGAGCTTCAGCATCGCGAGCCTCCACGAGATTGAGCGTATCGCCCATGCCACTGGCGACAAAGGTAGGAGATGCTTCCACGAACCGCCGGGCAAGATCCGCAGCCAGTTCCCGGGTCATCTCCTGCATCTCGATGTCCTCACCGACCGCGCCCCCAACGGCCTTCACCGTGCCTTCCCAGTACCATCCAAGCGTCGGATTTTTCAGTGTGATGGTGTAGGTCAGAAAGTCGGGAGCTACCACAGCCCAGGACACATAGGCTTCCCATTCATCAGACACCAAGCGTTTTTGGGCTGCGCCCAGAAGCAGCTCTCCGTCCCCATTCGGAGCATCAGCGTCCACGACAATCCAGGAGATTCCCCGCTCAGGAGCGATATCCGGATATACTTCGCGCAACCATGTCAGCGCGGTCTCCACTGCATCTTCCGGCTCCAGGACCTTCGGTTCGGGCTCCGATGCCTGCGCTTGCATGCACCCAACCGCAAGCAGAATCACCAACGTGAGTACGCTTCCAATTGTCGCCAGCATCTTCCTCTTCATTAGTACCTCCATATGGAGCCCGGCTATACCGGCTCCTCTTCTTCGTCATGTTTGGTTCATGCAGATATACGCCATCGTTTATGCAGTATCACACCCCGCCACGAAGACTTGTTGTCTCCTTCGCACGTGGGGACATGTTATGCTCTACTCACAGGGCATGGATGAGCGACAGGTGCGGGCAATCGAGCTTCTCGCAGAGGAGTACGACTATGGCCGCGGGTCGCTTCACGCACACAAAGTGGCTGAACTCGCTGCCTCCCTCTTCGACCAGATTCAACACCTCGGACTATACCCAGGACTCAGCCTCTCCGATCGTCGCACACTCGTAGCAGCATCTTATGCCCACGATCTGGGCGCGTCTCCGCGCGCGTTTCAAGACGCCATGCCAGTTCTCAGCCGGTCTGCCGAGCCAGCCGACAACCCGGACCTAGGAACGATCTCCTATCTGGCGTTGCGGTCACGCTTGGATGACCCTTCATCAGCATTCAGCAGCATCCCGCTCACTCCAGAGGATCGATCTGTGCTGTTGCAGTCGGTCTTCTGGCTGACGTCCTCAACGACCTACAGTCCCGAAATGGACGTGCTCGCGGACGAGCGCAAGACTCGTCTCTTCGCAGGCATACTCCGCATCGTCGACGCACTGGATTTCCGACTTCGTCTCAGGGTGCGCAGCATCAAACTGCATGGTGCCTCTGCGTGGCTTCGAATTCTTGTGCGCATGTCGGCAACGGCCGACGAAGAGATTGACCGTGCACACCGAAACACCGGTCTCCTCGGAGACACTCTTCGCTTGCGCATCTTCATACAGGAGGTCATCGAAGACTGAAGGAGCAGGTTCTGTTGCACGCCATGTGTAAGTGCGTCCCCACACGCTCATCTGCTATTCTTGCTCACATTCGTGAACCAGACGGAGTCGCTGACAAACACTGCGGCGTTCCGCCTGAAGGGAGGGCGTGTGAAGCTACCGGAACCAAGAGATATGAGTCACGTATCGCTTGAGGAGGCGATACGAAGGCGCCGCTCGGTGAGGGCCTATAAGGATGGCTCCGTGACATTGAACGAGGCAGCTCAGCTTCTCTGGGCGGCTCAGGGCATCACCGGGAAGGATGGCCTCCGCGCTGCGCCATCCGCCGGCGCAACATACCCGCTGGAGACGTACCTCGCAGTCGGCGATGTAGCTGGACTTGAACCCGGGCTGTATCATTACGAACCAGAAACCAATTCGTTGTCACTCGTCAAGCAGGGCGAGTTGCAATCCGAGCTTTCGGCGGCATCTCTTGATCAGCCCTGTGTGCGCGATGCGGCGATTATCATCATACTGACTGCGATCTATGAGAGAACCACTGAACGGTATGGTGACCGGGGGAGAATGTACGTCCACATGGATGTTGGGCACGCAGCAGAGAACGTGCTGCTGCAGGCAACCGCCCTTGGATTGGGTGGGGTGCCGGTAGGCGCCTTCAGGACCCGGACCGTTGCCCAGTTGCTCGGACTGCCGGAATCCGAGATTCCTCTCTACCTCCTGCCGTTGGGGAGGCTCTAGGTGAGTTCACCGCACGTCGTGGTAATCCTGGTAACTACCTCAGGTGAGGAGGAGTCCGAGCGCATCAGCCGCGCCCTGCTGGAAAGAAACCTGATCGCCTGTGCCAACATAGTTCCCCAGGTTCGCTCGCTGTTCCGCTGGGAAGGAGAGGTTGAGGATGAGAACGAGTCTCTCCTGATCCTGAAGTCAACCGCTGACGCGCTACACCTGGTGGACGAGTGCGTCCGCCAGGTCCACAGCTACGACGTCCCCGAGGTTATCGCACTGCCCGTCACAGGAGGCAGTCTGGCATACCTCTCCTGGGTCGGTGAGGAAGTCCTTTCCGAACGTTCAGGTCTCACCCGGGATTAAGAACGCATTGACGTAATCTCTTTTCCCATCTAGACTGTCTCCGACCAGCAGGCATTCGCTGGTCACTGCCCTTCTCCTCCTATTATTGACAGTCTCCTCAGTGGATCTACTGAATTGTGAAAGGGGTGATTCCAAGTGATGTTCAGCAGTGACAAAGAGTTGTTTGACGCCATGGAGCAGAAGCTCTACTCCTCTGTGATCTCCGATATCGTCGATCAGTTAGGCTACCGGCACCAGGCGATGCGGGCGGACATCAATCCGATGTGGCAGGGAGCCGTGGTGGCAGGCAGGGCCCACACACTCCTCAGCGTGGACATCTTCGAAGTCAAAGAGAACCCTTACGAGAACGAGATAGCCGCTGTGGATTCTCTGAAGCCAAACGATGTGCTGGTGGCAGGCACGAACCGCTCCACGGAGACAGCCATGTGGGGTGAGTTGCTCTCTACGGCATCACGTGCTCGGGGTGCACGCGGAGCGATCATTGACGGCTACACTCGCGACATCGGACTCATAGCGGAGATGCGCTTCCCCGTCTTCGCGACCGGAACCAGGCCACTTGACTCCAAAGGCAGGAGCATCGTCATGGAGTACGGCCGTCCCATACGATGCGGCGAAGTGCTGGTACATGAGGGTGATATAGTCCTGGCCGATATCGATGGCGTTGTGGTTATACCGCAGGCTATCGAGGATAAGGTCATAGAACTGTCCTTTGAGAAGGTCAAGGCCGAGGACACGGTGCGGGAGGAACTGCTGCAGGGCGCGTTGCTCGGCGACGTGTTCAGGAAGTACGGCGTACTATAACGCTACAGTCACGGATCGAAATCTGTACGTTCAGCTTCAAGTGCTCGCATCAGGAGGGAAGAGTTGAAGATCACAAGTGTTGAAGCAATTGAACTGCGCCTGCCCGAGGACCAGATAGAGGACAAATGTTCATCGGGACAGGACGCCCTCATCGTGAAGATACATACCGATGAGGGAATCACCGGCATAGGAGAGATAGACTCGTCCTCAAGGGTTGCCAAGGCTGCCATTGAGGCTCCTTTCAGCCATAGCGTGACGTCGGGACTTGCACGTCTGCTGATTGGGGAGAACCCTCTCGACGTACGTGTCCTCCATGAGAAGATGTACCAGGCGACCTTCTATTACGGCCGCCGGGGGGTCGTCATACACGCAATGGGTGGCATCGACATGGCCTTGTGGGACATCGCCGGGAAGTACTACAACAAGCCCATCTACCAGCTCCTGGGTGGAGCGTTCCACAACAGTATCCGCGCCTACGCCAGTATCCTCTTCGGAAGTGATGGAAATGAGACGGCTGAGATTGGCCGACGATGGGTGAGCGAGGGCTACACGGCGGTGAAGTTCGGATGGGGTCCCATGGGGCAGAGCGAGAAGGTGGACCTCGATCTCGTCGAAGGCGCCCGCCGCGGCGTGGGCCCGGACAAAGACGTGCTTATCGATGCCGGCTGCTGCTGGGATACGCTTACTGCCATCAAACGAGCGCGCCAATTCGAGGAGTTCGGCATCATGTGGCTCGAGGAGCCGCTCCAGCAGGACAACCTGGAGGGCTATATGCGGCTCAGCAGCCTCTCACGTATTCCCATCGCTGCAGGTGAGGGCGACGCGGGCAGGTACGCGTGGAAAGACCTGGTCGACCGTGGCGGTATCCACATCGCTCAGATCGACCTAGCGCGCAACGGATTCACGGACTCAATGCGTATCGCGGATTACATCGAGGACAAGAGTCTGCGGGTGGTCAACCACTTTTACACCACGGGAATCAACCTCGCCGCCGGGCTCCATTTCCTGGCCGCACGCAAGTCCACCTTCATACTGGAGTATTGCGTCGAGGAAACGCCAATGCGTTGGGACGTGACCAAACAGAAGATGAAGATCGACAGCGAGGGATATGTACAGGTTCCCGAAGGGCCGGGACTGGGCATCGACCTCGATGACGATACGGTCGACAGGTTTCGCATCTCCTGAGACCTGGCAGAAAAGGAGAGGGAAAATGGCACTAGAGGCAATCATGTTCGACCCCACGGACAACACTGCAGTTGCCCTCACGGACCTTCCCGAGGGCAAGACCGTGAAGCTCACTGCGGGCAGAGAGACCAGAGAGGTTACCCTCACAGAGGCTATCACCTACCAGCACAAGTTCAGTACGATGCCCGTCGCGAAGGGCGACAGGATACTGAAGTATGGCCAGGTCATTGGTGAGGCGACCGCCGACATCAAGACTGGCGAGCACGTGCATATTCACAACATGGCTGGCCTTCGTATCAAGGCTGCAGGAAAGGCGTGAAAGGAGTCATGAACATGGAATTCTGGGGTTTTCCTCGGCAGAATGGCAGCGCAGGTACGAGGAACTACATCGGCGTCATATCCAGTGCCGCGTGCACGAACGACCCGGCGGTTTGGATTTCGAACGCGGTTGAAGACGCGAAACTCTTCACTCACAAGCAGGCGTGCGGCCTGATCTCTCCGGACAAGGAAGTCGTCGAGCGCACCCTTGTGAATCTCGGCAGGAACCCGAACCTTCACGGCGTTCTCGTAGTCGGCCCTGACTGTGCAGACTCGGACCCCGATAGCATTGCACAGCGCATCGCTGAGGCAGGCAAACCGGTCGACGTATGCAAGGCACACACGGAAGGCGGTGTCATGGTCGCCGTACAGCGCGGCATTGATACCGTCCGCAAGATGGCTGCCGACGCGTCGCGCCTCCGCAGAGAACCAATGCCTCTCTCGAAGCTGCGCCATGGGGTAGAATGCGGAGGTTCGACTCCGCTATCCGGTGCGGTAACCAATGCGGCCCAGGGACACGCACTCGATCTGGTTATCAAACATGGTGGCAACGGGGGCTTCAGTGAGACGACAGAGATCATAGGTGCCGAACATCTGATTGCCGCGCGGGCTATCAACGACGAGGTCGGCCAGAAGATGCTGCAGGTCGTGCGCGACTTCGAGGCATGGCTGATGAAGGCAGGGCTGGACTTCCTCAAGTCGAATCCCGATGGACAGAACGTCGAGGACGGAATAAGCTCAATCGAGGAAAAGGCGCTCGGCGGCATGCATAAGGGTGGCACGACACCGCTTACCGAGGTCGTTGACTATGCTGAGGTGCCCGAAGGCAAGGGCATGTGGTTCATGAATACTCCGGGGAATGACCTTATGTCCGTCACCGGACTGGCAGCCGGAGGCTGCAACATCATTACGTACTCGACAGAAGGAGCCTGTCCGTATGGGTTCCCCTGGGTTCCTGTCATCAAGATGACTGCGCGGAAGGATCACTTCCGGAAGTTCCCCGACACACTCGACTACCTCGTCGACGTCGATGAAGCTATCCTCAACATCGATGCGGTCGCTGAAGATCTGTTCAACCTGATGATCGAGGTCGCCAACGGCCGCAAGGTTCAAAGTGAGATACTCGGCTACACCTGTGCCCAGGACATCTGGCGCAAAGTTCCGGCCACCTAGAGTCCCTTACACCGGACAAATCACAGGGCGGCGGCATCAGTGATGCCGCCGCCCCTTTGTATTCATGCGCAACCCTACAAGAGGCCCCAGTCACGGTACCCTTCGCGGATCACCGCCAGGTACTCCTTCGATGGAGGGTTCTCCGGATGCCGGCCCTTCCTGTAATACGTCACCGCCTCCACCGCATCTCCGAGATCGTTGAACACGATGACGTTCATTCGATCGTACTCAGTCGGATATCCCTCATACCGGTCGAGTGCCCGCAGGCAGGCGGCATCGATCTCATAGACGCCTCCCAATACGCGTTCGCCATTCTGCAGGCGTATGGTCGCCGTTCCGCCACCCGCAATGCGCGATCTGCCGGCAAATACCAGTGCCCAGTTCGGCAAACGGGCGCTGTACAGGCGTTGCGCCTGTGGGCACCGCTGCTGCATCTGGCGCAGGCTTAGATTCGAACCATACGCGAAGTACTTCATGCAACCCTGTAAGCTTTGACGGCCTCATGCACGAAACTCGCACACGCCTTTGACGAGTTGCCCATACCCGTCAACACTGTAGCTTATCGGTGATTTCGGCGAACTCTTCGATGGGAATCACTGTCCAAGTCTCAGTCTGAATTGCCGAATCAAGATACGAGATCGAGAGAGGAACGCTCGCAGCCTTCTCCTCGCTGGGCGCCTCGTACACGAATGCCATGTCGTATGGTCCCAGGATCCCGTACGAGCCCAACAGTTTGATACCGAGGCCCTCAATTCGCTTCGCGCTGTCCTGCCATTCCTTGCAGAAACTGGAGATGCCCCGTGCCTCCTGATGCGTGAATCGCACCATCGTCATATACATCGCCATCGTCAATTCCTCCTCTCTGCTTCAGTAAGCACCCCGTATCACAGCAGGATACCTTGTCCAATCTGACTGTCACGTCGACAGTTCCTCTGCGCATCGCCACGGTTCACGCCTCGCATTAGGATCGTCGTGCGCCTATCCGGCAACGATGAGTATCACCCCGACAAGAATGAAGTATATACCCACAAGGTAGTTGAGGATCTTGGGGAATATCATCACGATAATACCGAACACCAGGCTTGCGATCCCAAAGAACAATCCTGCTCCAGTCATCATACCTTCTTCCTCCTTATGCCTGAACCTCTCCACATTGTGCAGAAGGTGTTCGGCAGACAAACCTTCCCACGCGTTTCAAACCTAAGTGCCCTCATCCCACACCAGAGCCGCGGCTCCAAGCAACGGAGAATCATCTCCGAGCCGGGCCATGATGATGTCCACGTCACACGCCGAGGTGACATATGCACGCTCACGAGCTGTCGCGAAGGCCGGACCCAGCAATGCATCGCCAATCTTGGTCAGCCCCCCGCCGACTACCACTACTGATGGATTGAAGATGTTGATAAGATTGCCAAGGCCAACTCCCACATAGAATGCAGTGACGCCGATCATCTCCTGCGCCAAAGCGTCCCCCTGCTGTGCTGCGATTGAGACCACCTGGGCATCAACCTTGGCCATGTCGCCACCCACGAGTTCGCCGATAATACTCGGCTCACCTTGATCCAGTCGATGCACCGTTCTGGCTGCCAGCGCTGTTCCAGACCCAAGGGCCTCCCAACAGCCAGTCCTGCCACACGCACACCGAGGGCCATTGACTTCAATAGTCATGTGGCCCACCTCGCCACCTGCACCACAGGAACCCTCAAGAAGCCTGCCTCCGCAGATTATCCCACCACCGATGCCGGTACTCACTGTCACGTACACCAGGTCCTGGACCGCTGCGCCGACACCGAACTGCCATTCTCCCAGTGCAGCAAGCGTGGCGTCATTTCCCAGCCTCACCGGAATGCCGAGCCGATCACCGAGCATCATCTTCAGCGGCGTCCGACGCAGCGCAGTCACGTTTGGCGAATACACAACAACGCCATCGTGTACGTTGACGATGCCAGCGCAGGAGACACCGAGCGCCGCCATATCCGTCGTCCGTGCGTCGATCGATGACAACGCCTCTCCGGCAACACGCGCAACCGCGTCAACAAGTTCCTGGTCATCGTCCGAATCGGGACTGGCGCCGCGCGCCCTTGACACCACTTCTCCGCTCGGCGCAACAACAGCCGCAGCGATTTTGGTCCCCCCTATATCGACGGTGAGCACTGGCCTGTCCGGTCTCTGGTTCATCATAGTGTTAGCATACTACGAGTGCGCAAGCATTATTGTCAATGTTGCCATAAGCCATTACAATACATCGTAATGATAAGGTTCGATGAGATGCGCAAGCTGTCCCAGGTGACGCCGTCCAAGATCGTACTTCTCGTGATGGACGGGGTGGGCGGATTGCCCGACGACGAGACTGATAAGAGCGAACTTGAGACCGCCCGGTGCCCCAACCTTGACCGCCTGGCCGCAGAGGGTATTTGTGGGCTTACCTACACAGTCAGCCCGGGAATAACCCCGGGGAGTGCCCCGGGACACATGGCACTTTTCGGTTACGATCCTTCCAGTTATGATCTTGGCCGAGGCATCGTTGAGGCACTGGGGCTCGATGTAGAAGTGAATCCCGGAGATGTTGTGGCCCGTGGCAACTTCTGTACTGTCGATGATAATGGCCGTATCACGGATCGCAGGGCCGGCCGCGTCCCCACCGAGACTACGCGAGAACTCTGTGCTTTGCTTGGCGAGCATGTGCGCGTTTCACAGGCGGAGGTGACCTTCTTCCCGGGCAAAGAGCATCGCTTCGTGATGCGTTTCCGCGGCGAGAACCTCTCCGCAAACATAGGGGACACCGATCCGCAACACGAGGGCATGGAGCCGCTGGAGGCACGCCCACTCGATGAATCAGCCAGTGACACCGCTGCAATGATCAACGATGCCGTCAGTCAGGCAGCCAGCCTGCTCGCAGACAAGCATCCCGCGAACATGCTACTACTGCGAGGCTTCTCTCAGCACCCGGATTTCCCGTCCGTTTCCGATGTCTTCCATTTGACTCCGGCATGCATCGCCACTTACCCCATGTACCGCGGCGTGGCCCGTGTTGTTGGCATGGACATTCTTCCTGCAGGAGAGTCGCTACAGGATCAACTGGAGACCCTGAGGGAGAACTGGGACAGCTACGACTACTTCTTCGTCCACTACAAGAAGACCGATGCCCGCGGAGAGGACGGCGATTTCGGGGGCAAAGTCCAGGCGATCGAAGAGTTCGACGCTGCACTACCTTCCATACTCGAGCTCAAACCCGACGTACTTATAGTCACAGGAGACCATTCCACTCCCGCTGCTCTGGCGATGCATAGCTGGCATACCATACCAGTCGTGCTGTGGGCCAAGTACTGTCGCCGTGACAGAGTGACGGAGTTCTCGGAGCCCTCATGTCTTCAGGGTGGACTCGGTCAGCTTCACGCAGTTGAACTCATGCCCCTGGCAATGGCCAACGCGTTGAAACTGAACAAGTACGGGGCCTAGCCTAGGGCTCTCCCTCCGGGCGTTGCTGCTCAACAGCGCCATCCTCGGGTGTTGGCGCCTCCTCCATTTCGAGTTGCTCCATAATCCGTGCTGCCCGGGGATAACCTATCCTGAGGCGCCGCTGCAGAAATGAGGCCGATATCTGCGAGTGCTCCGAAGCCAGCTTCCGCGCCTCAGCAAGCATCGGATCCGCCGTCACGCCCCTCTGTCCGGTGGCATCCGGACTGTCAACCTCGCTGAGATCGACGATCGCCTTTTCCTTTCGCCGCTGGCCAGCCCAGAACTGCACCAGGCGCTCCATCTCGACGTCCGAGACGAACGTGCCCTGCAGCCGCTTCGGCCGACCGGCCTCGCTCGGGAGGTAGAGCATATCGCCACGTCCAAGCAGTTTCTCCGCACCGACCGTATCTAGAATGGTTCGCGAGTCCACTTGTGAGGTCACGGCAAAACTCATACGTGTAGGAAAATTCGCCTTGATGAGACCCGTGACCACATCAACCGAAGGTCGTTGGGTGGCCACGATAAGGTGTATGCCCGTCGCACGCGCGAGTTGTGCCAGTCGACACAACGAGTGCTCGACCTCATCGAACGCTGCCATCATCAGATCGGCGAGCTCATCAACGATGAGCACAAGATAAGGCATCGATTCACCCGGCGCGCGATCTCTATTGTATCCCTCGATGTTACGGGCTTTTACCTTCGCAAACTCTCTATAGCGCCGGTCCATCTCCATGTTGAGCCACCGCAACACCCTGACCGCCTTGTCTGTTTCAACCACCACCGGAAAGGCCAGGTGAGGGATCTCCGCAAACGACACCAGTTCTACGCGTTTCGGATCAACCAGAAGCAACCGCAGGTCATCCGGGCTGTTGTGCATCAGGAGACAGCAGATAATCGAGTCCAGACACACCGTCTTCCCGCTTCCGGTGGATCCCGCGATGAGCAGGTGCGGCATCTTGGCAAGATCACCTGCAATCGATTCACCACCGGCGCCTTTGCCCAATCCTAAGGACAGTTTCGTCTTCGCGTGCATCTTCTGGAAAGAGGTGCTCTCAATGACGCTTCTGAGCGACACTGAGCCGAACGCTGAGTTCGGGACTTCCACGCCAACCATCGACTTACCTGGAATTGGTGCCTCAATTCGTATGCTCGGCGCCGCCAGTGCGAGTGCGAGGTCGTTCGAAAGTGCCGTAATGCGATCAACGCGTATGCGGGTCCTCGATACCTCCTCCTGCCTCTCTGCACCGTGTTCGTCAGTTACTTTGCGGTACTTGCGCACCCAACCGGGTTCAACCCCGAATTGCGTAACGGTGGGACCGGTGTTGATCTGGACGACCTTGCCTTCGACACCGTAGCTCTCCAGTGCCTCCTCAATGAGGCGGGCTCGCTTATCGATCTCTTCCCGGTTGAGCTCCAGTTCCTTGGGTTTGTCGAGTACATCGATTGGCGGTATTTGCCATCCTCCCATCGTCACTACCGGCTCGCGTATCGGCTCAATCGCCTGCACAGCCAGCGGCTCCGCTGGTTCCGGGTCCTTGCGGCCAAGACCGAAGGGGCGTTTCTTCTGGGGCATGATGTCGGGCAGCGTATCGGGGGCCTTCATCGGTTCTGCAGGAGCAGAAGCGCCGCGTCGATCACTCTTCGCTGCAGCATCCTCTGATGAGACCGATCGTGAGCCTGTCGCAGACGGTCCACGATCGTGGCTGAATGGCACAGACGGTCGCTCCGCACGAGGCCGGGGCCTCGTAAGCCATCGAGTGATACGCAGCAGGGGTTGCGGTGCGATGAGGATCAACCCCACAATCAAGAGGGCTCCGACTCGCACCAGTCCCCAGGTCTCTGAGGGTCCAAGTATCGCCTGACCAACCCTCCCACCCATCGTCACCGTCCAGAACACTGTACCCGGGGGCCGCACAAGTGCAAGAAGCCCCCAAATGCCCATACTCAGCAGAATCGCACCAAGGAACACGTTCCAGTGCTTCTGGAGCGGGCCGAAACCCTTCCAGATCATGCGTATGAGTACTGCAAGGGCGACCACGAGCAGGACAAGGCCAAGCCCGAAAGAGATAATGAGTCGATCCCACAGTTCCGCAGCCCCGGAGATCAACCGCGGCCCGAACAGGACCGCACCAACGCCGATGGCGACGACCACCACCAAACGCAGCACCACACGCAGGATGGAGCCAGCACTTGGACGCGCCTTCGGGTGCCACTCGGCCCCACGGCTGCTCCTCCCCTTCTTATACGCATTTCTGCCTGATCGCCGTTTGACCATAGGTCATAATCCTACGGACCTGTCAATCCTTCCCGGTCCGAACGCCGTACCCGCCTCAGATTCCAGTAACCACGGGGATAATCACGGGCCGTCGATGCGTCTTCGCGAAGAAGTACTTCGCGAGTGCCTCACGCGCCTGAGATTCAAGCGCCGCTCTATCCTTGGCAGTGCGACGCCCCTGTCCCACAGCGGACATAACCGCCTCCTGCGCTCCACGCATTATGTCTCCATCGCCGCGAGTATCTACAAAACCCTTGCTGACTATGGCCGGTTCTCCCATGAGCGTTCCTTTCTTCGGCACAAACGGAAGCGTCACCACCACGACACCGTCCCGCGAGAGCAGCCTGCGATCACGCAGCATGTTCGGATCGAGAGGCCCCATCATCGGCCCGCTGGCCACAATGTCGCCCGCCGACACTCTGCCAACAACCTTACCAACTGATTCCGTCAATTCCAGTACATCCCCATTGTTCAGCACGAAAACGTCTTCCCTTGCGACGCCCATCTGCTGCGCGAGCTTTGCGTGTCTCGACAGGTGGCGATACTCGCCATGAACCGGCACAAAGAATCGAGGTCTTACAAGATTCAATATCGTCTTGAGCTCCTCTTGGCTACCGTGTCCGTGCACGTGGACCCTCGATTGAAAGCCGTACACTACGTTCGCGCCCAGCCGAAACAGATTGTCGATGGTCCGGCTCACCAGTTCATCGTTGCCGGGTATCGGGGTTGCAGACATAATCACCGTGTCCCCAGATACGATACGCACCTGTGGATGCTCCCTGTTCGCCATCCGCACCAACGCAGACGTGGGCTCGCCCTGTGTCCCCGTTGTAAGGATAACGACTTTGTCATGGGGAAGGTTGTGTATTTGTTCATACTTTCCGAGCGTCTTGGGCGGAATTCTGAGGTAGCCAGCATCTGATGCCACCTTAACGATGTTCTCCATGGAGCGACCTGTGATCAGCACTTTGCGATCGCTCTTCGCCGCGATATCGAGCACCTGCTGAATCCTGCCCAGCAGGGACGAAAACGTGGCTATAATCACTCGGCCGGGAGCGTCCGAGATGATGCGTTCCAGGCTCTCGGCCACCGTCCGCTCAGAGGGTGTGTACCCTGGAAGCTCTACGTAGGTAGAATCGGACATGAGCAGCAACACCTGCTGCGTACCAAGGAGTGCCAGGCTGTGAAGATCGGTAGGCTGACCGATTACGGGCGTATGGTCCAGTTTGAAGTCGCCCGTGTGCACCACGGTACCAAGCGGAGTGTTGATGATAAGGCCCATGGCATCCGGAATACTGTGACAAACGGCGAAGAACTCCACCGAGAGAGAGCCCAGGTTGATCCGCTCTCCTGCATTCACCTCGCGAAGATCAAGCTTGCTCTTGGCGCCCCTCTGCTTCACCCCCGCTGAGATGAGTCGTGCACTCAGTTTCGAAGCATAAACTGGCACATGAAGAGATTGGAGTAGATACGGAAGTGCACCGATATGATCCTCGTGCCCGTGGGTAATCACCACGCCTCGCACTTTCTCCCGGTTCTCGAGGAGGTAGGTGAAGTCCGGCACGAGAAGGTCTACACCCAGTAAGTCCTCGCTCGGGAACATCAAGCCTGCATCGATGACGACAATGTCGTCGCCATACTCGACGGCCATCATATTCTTCCCGATCTCCCCCAGTCCGCCGAGAGGTACTACTCGGAGTTTGCGAGCAGCCTTCCTGCGTGCGCCGCGCCTTCTGGAGGAACTCCGTGAAGATTTCCTCCCGTGTGTCGAGTTCGTCTGTGTATTGATTTCGGACATGTTCGCCTCTAGAAGAGTGTCAGTTGCTGAGCATCCCCTCCCGTCACGTTCGGCTCATCGGTCGACTTCAGCGTGCCAAGAATCTCCGGGAGCCGACGAATATCCGCCTCGATGATGCTTCTCAGACTGCCCTGGTGCAGTGCAGCCGCTGGATGGTACATGGGGAAACAGACCACTTCACCCACTTGCCTCGGCTTGCCATGCACCTTGCTGATGCTTTCGTTGGGGAGGAAGCGGGAGAGGGAGAACCGGCCCAGTGTCACGATTATCTTCGGCTCTATGATCTCGATCTGTCGGTCAAGCCAGGGCTTACACGCCACTATCTCACCCGGCAGAGGATCTCGATTGCCGGGAGGCCGGCACTTGATCACGTTGGCTATGTACACGTCCTTGCGGGTCAAACCGATGGACGACAGCAATTCATCGAGGAACGAGCCTGCGGCTCCCACAAACGGACGCCCCAGGCGATCTTCATTGTAACCGGGAGCCTCGCCGATAAAGATGATATCGGCGCGCTCTGTCCCTTCTCCAGGCACGACCTGCGTTCGCTGATGGGACAGGTCACATGCATGGCAAGCCGCCACCTGGCGGCAGAGGTCACTGAGGGCCGACATTCAAATTGATAGTACCATCAGTATTGTGAGCGGTCAATTGCGGCCGTAGTCCTGTTCTTCGTCCTCGTCATCCTCGTCACCCTCATCTTCCTCTTCCCCCGGGTTCTGTTCCCAGATCGGCTCGGTGAACTGATCGATATATGCAGCCGTGGCCTGCTTTGATATTACGTCCATCTCCAACTCGGACTGTCGGGATACCCCCTCAAGCTCATCGGTATCGATCTCAATATCCAGCATCTCGGCGAGTACGCTCAGTACGGCAAGAGCCGCCTTCGGATGTGCCATCTGCGTGGCAAATCCAGGCACCTCTCCCAACAGGCATAATCCATCGATGCCCCGCTCCTTTGCCCTTCCCAGAATGAGCCCGTTCAGCCCCGCGATCCGGAGCGTTCCTCGCAGTACGATCTTGTACCTGCTGAATTCCTCCAGCAGCTCGGGGCGTGTCGCCACGCCCCACACTTTCGTCTCCTCCGAATAATGAATCTTAGTCACTGCGGCGGCACAACTGTAGATACGGCTCACACCAAGTTGCTCTGCGGCATCGAGCACCGTTTCGACCATCTCGTATCCCCTCGGTCGTGGCTGTTCCTCCCCAATGAACAAGACGAGCCCGAGGCTCTTGTCCTCTTTCTCCCAGTAGTAGAACTTGCTCTCCGGGAACCTGGGTTCCTCAACAACGTTCTCTCTAACCATTACACCTACAGGCTCGAAGAAATGCACGGGGTCGATCTCCCCCACCTCACGTGCATCCAGCTTCTCTTTCAGATAACGTGCAAGGATGAGCGACACATTACCGATGCCCGGCCACGAAGCCAGCATGACACACCGGTCTACCTTTGGTGTCTCGGTAAGACTTATAGACACTCCCTTTTGCCCTCTGTGTTCCTTCACGCTCAACCTCCTGTGGCGGACACCGAGACTCCCTGGCACAGCAGCGACGGGGTCCACAGGCTGCCGCCCACCCAGCGAGCATCGTTGCCGATAATCACCGAAACGCCCATTGTCTCGAGGAGGTTTCCGGCAATCATCGTGTCCTTGACCCTGCCAACTATTTGCCCATCCTCGACCTTATAGCCGAGCAGCACGTTGCCACCAAAATCGCCCGCCAGAAGGTTTCCCTGACCGGCGCCGATAAGCTCCTCCACCACAAGGCCTTCCTTGATCCCGGCAAGCATCTCCTCGAAGGTCGCCTCTCCTGGCTCGATCACAAATGCGCTCATGCCGGGCCGGACCTGGCTGCGCGCATCGGCCCTTCTTCCACTGCCCGTGCTTTCGACTCCGGCAAGGGCTGCGGTCTGCAGGTCATACATGAATTCACCCACAACTCCGCGCTCGGTCAGGCTAATCCGTCGGGAACGAGTACCCTCGGCATCGCACGGGGCACTGGCGGTACTCTCTCCCAGCGTCGCATCGTCCCGCATCGTCAGACTGACATCAAATACGCGCTCACCCTCTCGACCCGCAAGCCGCGAAGCCTTTTCCAGAACGTTCTTTCCATTGAAGGCTACGGCAAGAGGCATGAGCAGGGCTGCTCCCACTCCATGCGGAGTGAACAACACCGGGTATGTACCTGTTGATATCACTGCACCCTGCGACGCTCTTTCAAGCTGCCGCAGCATTGTCTGCGTCAATTCATCGACATCCGTGAAAAGGTGTGTGGATCTCATACTGTCGCCAATGAACAGCATGTCGGTCCCGTTGACACGCACACCTTCCAGCGCGACGCCAAGACCCGTCTTATGGTACGAGTTGTCGAGACCGGAGCTATTGGCAATTCGGACATGGCCTGTGCTCGCCGTCACCATTCCCTCGCACTGAAGCTGTGGGTCACGTGCAGTCACTCGCTCAATAACCCTGCATCCCATTCCGATCATAGTATCCGTATCGAGGGCAACAACCCTCTCATCGTACGTCGGCACCTCGGGCAGCATCTCTTCGCCACCGAAATTCCACCCGGCCAGTGCACCAAACGCAGCGGTCTGAACCGCCATCTGCACGAGACGGTCAACATCAATAGCACCACCTGCTGACGCGAAGCCTACTCTGCCGTTTCTCACGATTCTGAGCGCCACGCTGCTGCTCTGGCGACTCTCCACCTGCTTCAGTCGATTGGCCTCAAAGTGCACAAGGGTGCTCTCCGAGCGAACTGCGAACACCTCGGCCTGTTCAGCTTCTCTCGTCGCAGCCTCAAGGAGACGTTCCATTACCGACCTCCTACCACGCACCGGCTGATTCGGATGTGGGGACTGCCGTTGGAGACCGGAAGTGGAGACTGACCCCCCTTTCCACAACCTCCGCCCTGGTTCATATCCAGTTCATTGCCAATGGCATCGATACGCTCCAACGTGGTGAACACGTTCCCGGTCAATACGACGGGACGAAGCATTTCCGCCACCTCTCCGTTCCGAATCATGTACGCCTCTCCGGCGGAGAAAGTGAACATCTCGAGACTTGTCTGTCCACCATACCAGTCCTTGACGTACACGCCCTCTTCGATGTCTGCAAGCATGTCTGCCAGAGATACGTCCCCCGGCTCGATGTACGTGTTACTCATACGCACTATGGGCCCATGCCGATAGCTGATCGCCCTCGCATTGCCGGAGAATGGTTCTCGCATGCGCGCAGCAGTCTCACGTGAATGCAGCCTTCCTTCCAGAACGCCATCGTGTATGAGGGCAGTCCGTTGACCTGGTGTTCCCTCATCATCGTAGGCGTAGCTGCCACGCAACGACGGCAGCGTGGCGTCGTCGACGATATTGAGGTGGCGTCCTCCAAACCTTCGACCCAGTACCATCAACTCCCTCAACTGTGGGTTGTGATACACAAGGTCTGCCTCGGACAGGTGTCCAAAAGCCTCGTGAGTGAACACGCCGGCCAGCACAGGATCAAGCACTACCGTGTACTCGCCACCTTTCAGGCTGTATGCATTGAGCAGGGATGCAGCACGTTGGGCCACATCGTGCGCCTGATCATGAAGCATCATAACGGGACCGAGATCTCCCACCGTGCCGACGCTCACGCCAGACTGCTGAACCTCATCTCCATCTCTTGCAATCGCAGTGAGTCTGAGAGACAGGTCGGGGACTTTCTGCTCGATGTAGGTGCCATCGGAAGACGAGTAGCGAACTGTCCTGTCGGTATCTCCATAGAGGATGTGTGAACTCTGAATGCGCGGGCTGGACATAATGATGTCGTTGTACTCATCCAGCATCTGCTTCTTCTGCTCAAGCGACACCTGCGAGATGCTCACTGCGGGCAACGAGGTGACACTTGCCTCAACAGGCTCACGTTCGGGCAATGACAGATGGTCCCCACTCGAATAGCGCGCTTCAGCGACTGCCTTGCGCACGCTGGCTTGAAGCGAATCCAGGTCGTTGAAGCTCGCGAACCCCCATCCCCCATTCACCAGCGCACGGACGCATCCGCCACTGTCGCTCAGTATGCTGGCCTCCTCCAGTGTCCTACCACGATAGGAGATACGCGTGACCATCCGCTCTTCCACACGGATGTCAACATGGTCGGCGCCATGACTTCGCAAAGCTTCGAACAGATGGTCTCTCATGGGGGTCAACGCACTAGAATCAACGAGGGTGACCCATTGTACCTTAACCGGTGTCAGTGGAGCAAAGAATGCAGAGGCACAGACGACTATGTGACCGGCACCATCGTACCTCTAAAACATGACCTTTGAGGGATGGACAGGACACAGATTCTAGAGCTACAGTCAGTTGACAACAGGTGTAGTGAGGAAATGACAAGACGACAGATCGTTCCACAGAATCCACCGGGACTCCTGACGACAGCTCAGGCTGCGAACCTCCTTAATGTTCACCCCAATACCGTGCGCAACTGGGCCGATGCAGCATTGCTTCCCTCCTATCGAATAGGTCCGCGTCGAGACCGCAGATTCCGCCGCGATGACGTGGAATCGCTACTAACGGACCATCTGGGCAATCCTGCCAGTCTTCCGGATTAGCCCCATTAACGTCCCCTTGCATGTTTGCAGGTCGCTGGGCTTGGATCACCCTTTGCGGTATACTTTGCATGAGGGCGAGCGGGTGCAGCCCAACTTTGTCCGCCAGCGATTAAGGCCGACGCCCCAACGACACAGATAAGGAGGCCGTGTGGATGAGGTCCAGTCTGATCGGTAAGATCGAGAAAGCCAGAAGATACGCAAAGGAACCGGGCCGTGTGACACTGACAAGTCTCACGGCCAATTTTCATGGCGAGAATGCCGACCACAGCGTCAGCTATGCCGGCGGACAGTGGTCGTGCAGCTGCGGCTTCTTCGGACAGTGGGAAACCTGCAGCCACGTGATGGCGCTCCAGGAGATGTACCGTACCGAGCTGCCTTCCGAGGCGCTGGAATCCTTCCCGGAGGAGTAGCTGCAATCCAGCTGGCGAAATGCGGGACGTTATGTCCGCTTCGCAGGCCAGTCCGATGCCGCTGTGGCGTCGCTTTGCCACCATCGCAGGATGTCGGCGACAAGGAACAATGAGCCAGCCACGCAGACTGAACCGGCCGCACCTGCCATCTTCCGCGCCCATCCTAACGCCTCCAGAGGATCTTCCTCACAACATAATGGAAGCCCCAAGTCACTGACCCGCTGCGCAATTTCACACGGACTGAGGGCTCGCGATTGGCTTGAACGGGTGAGTATGATTCGGCCGCCGAGCGGCAGCAGCTCTCTGATCGTCCCTCTGACATCCTTGTCACTTGAGAACCCGATCACGAACACAACGTCATTCACAATACCAAGCCTCGCCATGCTCTCAGCCAAACGACGCATAGATGCCGGATTGTGGGCACCATCCAGCACGAGCAGCGGGTGCAGTGCCAGTATCTGGAACCTTCCCGGCCAGCGTGTCTCCGCAAACCCTTGAGTCACACATGCATGTTCCAGCTTCAGTCCTTCATCAGTAAGTGCCTCGAGTGCAGCCACCGCCGTGGCTGCGTTCTCCGCCTGAAACGATCCACACAGCGAGGTGCGGTACTCACGCTGACCACTGGCCGTCCGAACCTTGAGTAGTTGCCCGCTGAGAGAGAGTTCTTCCACTTGAAATGTCACGTCTGCCCCCACTCGCACCAGTCGTGCGCCGCTACGGGAACACGCAGCCGCAATCACCCGCATGGCGCCAGGATCCTGCGGCGCACTCACCACCACCGCACCCGGCTTGATGATACCCGTCTTTTCTCCGGCAATTGCTTCGATGGTATTGCCAAGCACCGCCGTGTGCTCCAGACTGATCGGCGCGATGACACATACATGCGGCCTCACCACATTGGTCGCATCGAGCCGTCCTCCCAGTCCCACTTCTATCACTTGTGCCTCCACGCCTCTCGCGCGAAAGTACAAGAACGCGAGAGTAGTGACCACCTCGAAGTACGTGAAACGCCGCCATTGGCCCTCGGACTGCATCGCTTCCAGGTGCGGCAGCGCCAGGTCCAGCATTTCGCTGAGCTCTGTCGGGGTGATGCACTCGCCATCAACCTGGATGCGCTCTCCCAAGTGGACCAGATGCGGCGACGTGTACAGGCCGGTCTTCAGGCCGCACGCGCCCAGACCACCGGCAGTCAGTGCGGAGATGCTGCCCTTGCCCTTGCTTCCCGCCACGTGAATAGTGACGGGTCCCAGGTGAGGATCTCCGAGCCGACGCAATAACTCACGCACGTGGCTGAGATCATAACCGGCATCAGCGAAACCGAAACCCGGGATGGTTTCGTAGTTGGCGTACAAAGCGAGCCGACGCTCAATTGTGGAGAAGTCCTCGATCATTTCCGGCGCACCAAAGAATTCGCGGCAGAAATCCTTGCAGGCTGGAGTAACGGCACCTACAATACCATAGCACGCGCTCTGGAGGGATACGGTGAACCAGCAGGTATACTTTGACGACGTTTCCGTGGGTGACGAAATCCCGTCGCTGAGGAAGCACCCCACCCGCCGTCAGCTCGTCATGTGGGCAGGGGCATCCGAGGATTACTACGAGATTCACTACGACACCGAGTTCGCGAGGAAGAACAGGCTCGACGACGTGGTCGTACATGGCCGATTGAAAGCGGCGTTCCTCGGACAACTGCTTACCACGTGGATCGGCCCTGAGGGAATGCTGAGGTCGATGAGTTGTCGCTACACGAACACAGACCCGGCAGGCGACGATATTGTTCTCCGAGCTACGGTAACAGCCAAACGCATCGAGGACCCCGATCATCTGGTTGATCTCGATATCTGGAGCGAGCGTCCGGACGGCACCAAGACGACGCAGGGAACGGCCACAGTATCCCTGCCGGAAGGGTCTGCCTGTTGATATCGCAGCCAGGCGTCCACGCGATACGACGGAGGAGGACACGACATGAGCGAAGAGCTACTTACATTTGAAGACATGCAGCAGTTCATTGGGTCTGAATCCACGCCTCATGTGCTGCAGGTAGAGAATGAACTCGTGCGACGCTTTCTCGAGGCGGTCCAGGACAGCAACCCACTCTGGTGTGATGACGACTATGCGCGTGACACGCACTTCGGTGGCAGGATTGTCCCGCCGCACATCTTCTGCGCCATCATGACCATTGCCAGATGCAGCCCGGAGGCGGGGCGCGTTCCCGTTCCCCTTCCGGAGGTTCCTTTGCCACGCGAAAACGTGCTTGAAGGCGAAGAGAATTGGCAGTTCTTCGCGCCATTGCGACTCGGCGACACCATCACTTCGCACGTACGTCTTGCGGATGTCAAGCGCAGGGAAGGGCGCCTCGGGGAGATGTTCATTCTCACGTACGAAGCCGAGACGGTGAACCAGCACGGGAAGCTGATCGCGAAGAGCACCAACACCATCGTCAATTACTAGGGGAGGTAACAGTACGTGGAATTTGGACGCAAGCTGCGCGAGGCCGTCGTCCGCAACAACAGCCTGCTGTGTGTGGGCCTTGACCCCAATCCGCAACATCTCCCCGCCAGCGTGAGCATCACGCAGTTCAATCGCGAAATCGTGGCGGCAACCCATGATCTCGTGTGCGCCTACAAGCCTAACTTTGCCTTCTACGAGGCACGGGGGATCGAGGGCATGCGTGCCCTCGAAGAAACGGTGTCGTGCATCCCCTCAGATATACCTGTCATTGGAGATGCCAAACGCGGCGACATTGGAAATACCGCGAAGCAGTACGCGAGAGCATTGTACGATTCCTTCGGGTTCGATGCTGCCACGATAAGTCCCTATCTCGGTTTCGATTCCGTTGAGCCTTTCATTGCGTACGCGGAAAAGGGAGTATTTCTCCTGTGCCGCACTTCGAATCCAAGCGCCAAAGACTTTCAGGATCTGGTTGCAGAGGGCAAGCCGCTTTATGAGCATGTCGCCCTCAAGGCGATGGAATGGAACGCCCACGGCAATGTGGGGCTTGTTGTAGGCGCCACCTACATACACGAGCTCGCGCGTATCCGCGAGTTATGCCCGGGGATGAACCTGCTCGTGCCCGGCATTGGAACGCAGGGAGGCGACATAGAGGCAGCCGTGCGTCGTGGCACTGACAGCACTGGAGCGGGAATCATTCTCAACGTTTCAAGGGCGGTCATCTTCGCCTCACCGAACTCCGATTTCGCCGAGGCGGCAAGGTTGAGTGCATCACAGCTGCGAGACGACATTAACCGGCATCGGGCCAGTCTATGAATGAAGATACAGATGGCCGGGATGCGGCTTCGCTGCACGTCAGTACCGGAGACACGGTAGAGCTACGCAAGTTGCATCCATGCGGCAGCAGACATTGGGAGGTCACACGTACTGGCGCCGATATTGGACTGAAGTGTTTCGGCTGCAGCCACGTCATCCTCCTGCCCCGTCACGAGTTTCGCAGAAAACTGCTTCGCGTGATCTCGCAAGAAGTCCCGAGATAAGCGACTGAATCGTCGGCCTGACGTTATGTTGCGACCGCTTTCCTGTAACTCTACAATCATACGGTGACTCGTTTCATATTCCACGTTGATCTGGATGCGTTCTTCGTTGCGGTGGAGCAGCTTCACAATCCATCGCTGCGAGGAAAGCCAGTCATCGTTGGAGGCCAACCGGGCTCCCGCGGCGTCGTGTCGGCGGCTTCATACGAGGCACGGGAATACGGAGTTCGCTCTGCAATGCCACTCATACAGGCGCAGCGACTCTGTCCGCAGGCGGTATTCCTCCCCGTTCACTACTCGCGCTACGCACAGGCATCGAAACAGTTCATGATGCTGCTGGAAACACTGTCGGCCCGATTGGAACCCCTCGGCCTCGACGAAGCGTTCCTCGATGTGTCTTCCGTGGTTACAGGCACCGGGGAAGCAGCTGCACTCGCCCAGGCTCTGAAGCGACGCGTCAGTGACGAGCTAGGTCTCTGCTGCTCCGTAGGAGTGGCTACCTGCAAGACTGTGGCAAAGGTCGCCTCGGATTTCGACAAACCGGATGGTCTCACTGTGGTCCCCCCGGGTGAGGAGGCCTCCTTTCTTGCTCCGCTGGAGATTCGAAAACTACCCGGCGCAGGAAGGAAGACAGCAGAATGCCTCGGAGACCTGGGGGTGCACACCATAGGTCAACTGGCAAGTCTTCGGGAAGGCGTCGTACGGAACAAGCTCGGCAGATACGGCGATCTGCTGCTGCAGCACGCCAGAGGAATCGATACCAGCGAAGTCGAACCTCGCGGTGAACCGCGCTCAGTGAGCCGGGAGACGACGTTTCAAATCGACTCGCGAGATATCACCACGCTGTACTCAGTGTTGCGGGCTATGAGCGAGGAGGTGGCTCAAGACCTGCGAACTCATCGAAAGCGTGCGGGCACTGTCACTCTCAAGCTGCGCTACCAGGACTTCCAGACAGTTACACGCCAGACCACGCTCAAGAAGCACTCCGCCGATGCGAACGAGTTCTTTCTGGCCGCGAGAGATCTGCTGCAGAGACTCCTAAGCGTCGATGAGCGACTCGTCCGGCTCATAGGCATTCGGACCTCCCGGCTCTGCGGACCGGAGCATCAGTTGGGCATGTTCTCTTCCGATGCAGCCAGGCTGCAGAATCTGGAGAGGGTTATTACCGAGATCCATGATCGGTATGGACCGGACTCCATTCGCCCCCTGAGTGACCGCAAAAGGAGCCGGGATTCTTCTCCTCGAAAGACTTGACAGGCGACACCCGGGCCCTCTATTATCTACAGTTAATACGACATGGAAAGCCTTGCATTAATAGTCTCCCCCGGTCTCATCCTTATTAGCATCATCATTATTGTGCGCACCGTGCGTGCGCCCGGGAGGCTGTTCGGCTAGTCCATACCATCAGATCAACGACAAGCAGAGGGGCTCTCCCGGGTGGAGAGCCCCTCTCTTTTGTCCGCGCGAGAACAAGGCGTTACGACGAGAAGAAAGGAGCATCATGAATAGGACGGGTGCACAGATCCTCTGCGAATCCCTGGTACGCGAAGGGGTAGAAGTGATCTTCGGCATCTCCGGTGGTACCGTCATTCCCCTCTACGATGCCTTCTCGGAGTATCCGCAGATTCGGCGGGTCCTCGTGCGCCACGAGCAGGCTGCAGCCCACGCAGCTGCAGGCTATGCGCGGACGAAGCAGAAGGCAGGCGTATGTGTCGCCACTTCCGGACCGGGTGCCACTAACCTTGTGACCGGCATCGCCGATGCCTACATGGACTCCACTCCGATGGTTGTCATTACCGGACAGGTTGCCACAAGCTTCATCGGTAAAGACGCCTTTCAGGAATGCGACATCACGGGAATCACTCTGCCAATCATCAAGCACAACTATCTGGTACACGACGTGCGGGATCTGGCGCGAATCGTCAAGGAGGCGTTCCACATTGCTCAGACAGGCAGGCCGGGGCCGGTACTCATCGACATCCCCAAGAGCGTCCAGATGGCGGTGACCGAATTCGAGTATCCGGATTCAGTGGATCTGCCGGGCTACAAACCCACTGCGGAACCGGACTACTCGCATGTCACCTGTGCAGCAGAACTGCTCAACAGGGCTGAGCGGCCGGTTATTATGGCGGGCAGGGGAGTGATCGTTTCGCAGGCATACGAGGAGCTGAGACAACTCGCCGAAATGTATCAGGCTCCGGTCGTTCACACGATGCTGGGCCTCGGTTCGTTCCCTCCGCAGCATGATCTCGATCTGGGCATGATCGGTCACCACGGCACTGTGGCTGCCAACAAAACCGTGCAGGCTGCGGATCTTGTCCTGGCAGTGGGGACACGTTTCGGAGATCGTGCCACGATGAGAACCAGAGATTTCGCTCCTCATGCGGTAGTGGTGCACATTGACATAGACCCGGCTGAGATAGGCAAGAACGTGATTCCGTTCGCATCTGTTGTAGGAGACGCAAAGACCGTGCTGAACATGCTGATTCCGCTGGTTCAGCCGGCAGTCAGGCCAGAATGGATACAGCAGATCCGCACGTGGCGGTCGACACATCCGCTCGTACCCTGCGCCCGGACCTCCAAGCTGTCCGCCCGCACGGTGATCAGGAACGTCTGTCGCTCCGCCGACAGCCATACCGTCATAGTAACCGGGGTCGGCCAGCATCAGATGTTTACGGCCCAGGAATACATGTCTCCAAGAACGAACGGCCTGATATCTTCTGGAGGACTTGGGACCATGGGATTCGAGCTCCCTGCCGCGATTGGAGCACAGTTGGCTTCTCCTGAAGACGCAGTGTGGGTGGTCGCCGGTGACGGTGGCTTCCAGATGACCATGCAGGAGCTGTCAACCGTCGTACAGGAAGGTCTCTCCATCAAGATCGCCATTATCAGTAATGGATACCTGGGCATGGTGCGACAATGGCAGGATCTCTTCCAGCAACGCAACTACGTTGATGTGGCACTCCACGCGCCGGATTTTGTCAAGCTTGCCGACGCCTACGGCATCACCGCGATGCGTGTCGAGACGGAGGAGGAGATTGGTCCTGCGCTGAGGAAAGCGAACGAACACAGTGGGCCGTTTCTGATCGACTTTGTAGTCGATGCCGAGGAAAACGTATATCCGATGGTCGCGCCCGGAGCAAGCCTCGACTGTATTATCGAATCACCTGAGAAGGTCGCAGCTTGACTGCCGGGAGGAGCACCATGGAAGAGAAGCTGCACACCCTCGTCGCACTCGTTCAGGACGAACCAGGAGTCCTGACGCGCATCGCGGGACTGTTTCGCCGCAGGGGATTCAATATAGAGAGCCTCTCAGTGGGGCACTGCGAACAACACCGTCTGTCGCGCATGACCATCGTAGTTAAGGGGGATGATGCAGAAGTCGACCAGGTGACCAGGCAACTCGACAAGCTGATAAACGTCGTGAGTGTCACCGACATCACTCGTTGCGACATGGTCGCAAGGGAACTCGCCCTGATTAAGGTGACAGCCACATCTGAGGATCGCAGCGAAATCATGCAGATGGTCGATATCTATCGCGCGAAGATAGTCGATGTTGCCCCTGACTCAGTCACCGTGGAGATTACCGGGGGGGAAGACAAGATCGACTCTCTTCTCACTTTGCTCAGGCCCTTTGGGATCACTGAAATGGCGAGAACCGGACGAACGGCGCTCATCAGGGGCGCCAAATCCAGTATCAATAATTAAGCGGATTGGAGGATTTCGACATGGCCAAGGTTTACTACGACAGCGACGCCGATCTTTCTCACTTGAAGGGAGGCGTCATAGGCATCGTTGGTTACGGCAGCCAGGGACACGCCCATGCGCAGAACCTAAGAGACAGTGGCTGCGAGGTGGTGGTGGCAAGCAGGCCCGGCGGTGCCGGCTGGAAAGCGGCCGAGGCTGATGGCTTTGCCGTCATGAGCGTCGCACAGGCGACGAAGAAGGCGGACATCCTGACGCTGTTGGCGCCCGACAATCAGCATGCCGCGATATATACTGAGTCGATCGAGCCGAACCTGACGGCGGGTAAGACGCTCATGTTCGCTCATGGCTTCAACGTTCATTTCTCCCAGGTTGTGCCTCCCCGGGATGTAGACGTCAGCATGGTGGCGCCGAAGTGTCCCGGACACATGCTTCGGGCAATATACACGGAAGACGCAGGCCCTCCGGCCATCATGGCCGTGTATCAGGACGTCTCCGGCAAGGCGAAGGAGGTGGCCCTGGCGTACGCCAGGGGTCTTGGCTGTACTCGTGCGGGCGTCATCGAGACGACGTTCGCGGAGGAGACCGAGACCGACCTGTTTGGTGAACAGACCGTGCTCTGTGGCGGAGTGACCGCCCTGATCAAGGCAGGATTTGACACGCTTGTCGAAGCTGGTTACCAGCCGGAGATCGCCTACTTCGAATGCCTCAACGAGTTGAAGCTTATCGTTGACCTCATCTACCAGGGTGGAATGAAGTACATGCGCTACTCGGTTAGCGATGTCGCCGAGTTCGGCGACTACACCCGGGGACCACGCATCATAAATGAGTCAGTCCGCGAGGAGATGAGAAAGGTACTCAAGGAAGTCAAGGATGGCACGTTCGCTCTCGAATGGGTCGTGGAAAACCAGGCGGGTCGGCCTCATTTCAACGCCATGAAAAGAAACGAACAACAGGAGCTCATCGAGGTAGTCGGTGAGCAATTGAGAGGAATGATGCCATGGACGAAGAAGTAGACATTACGAGGGAGAGGTGCGGACAGGAACCGCCCCCTTCGCCCGTTCTCAGATCAGTACCCGACACCGTTATCATCTTCGATACAACCCTGCGGGATGGAGAGCAGGCTGCAGGCACGAGCCTCACCGCGAAGGAGAAGCTCACCATCGCGCGACAACTCGACACTTTGGGTGTCGATGTCATCGAAGCGGGCTTTCCGATAAGCTCGCCGGGCGATTTCGAGGCTGTGCAACTCATCGCCCGGGAAGTACGTCGGCCGGTCATCTGCGCCCTGGCGCATTGCAGACCAGCTGCAATCGACCGGGCATGGGAGGCGCTCAGAGAGGCCCCTCACCCGCGCATCCACGTCTTTCTGTCCGCCTCGGACGTACAACTCGCCCACATGCTCAAGAAGAGCCGTCAGGAGGCTCTGGAACTGGCACGTGAGATGGTGGCAAGGGCAAAGACCTACACAGACGACGTGGAGTTCTCCCCGATGGACGCCACACGTGCCGAGCCGGAGTTTCTGAACCAGTTGCTTGCAGCAGTCATTGATGCCGGAGCTGTCACCGTGAACATCGCCGATACCGTCGGCTATAGCACGGTAAACGAGTTCTCCTCGCTGATACATGGAATCACGAAGAATGTAGCGAACATCGACAGCGCCTGCATCAGCGTCCACTGTCACGATGATCTCGGCCTGGCAGTTGCGAATAGCCTGGAAGCTGTGCGAATGGGAGCCAGGCAGGTTGAGTGCACCATAAACGGCATCGGTGAGCGCGCCGGCAACGCTGCACTGGAAGAAATCGTAATGGCGTTGCGAACACGGGCAGATACGTTCTCCGTGGCAACAAACATAGACACCACTCAACTCTACAAGACAAGCAGGTCGGTGAGCGACCTCACCGGGTTCCTTGTACAATCGAACAAGGCAATCGTGGGTGCGAACGCGTTCAGACACCAGTCCGGCATACACCAGGACGGGATGGTTAAGGAGTCCTCCACATACGAGATCATGGACCCGCGATCCGTCGGAATCCCCGCCAGCAGTCTTGTACTCGGGAAACTGAGTGGCAAGCATGCATTTCGTGAACGACTGGCCGAGCTGGGGTTTTCTCTCAGCGATGAGGCGTTGAGTCATTCATTCCAGGCGTTCAAGGAACTGGCCGACAAGAAGCGAGAGATACGGGACCGCGACCTGATATCGCTCGTTAGCGAAGAGCTCCGGCAGGAGACCCAGGTGTACCGGCTGGATCACGTCGATGTCTCCTGCGGCGACCACAGCCTGCACTCGGCAGCCGTGCGCCTCATCGGCCCGGAAGGCCAGATCCTTGCGGATGCAGCTCTTGGCACCGGACCGGTGGATGCCGTGTACCAGGTGATCAACCGGATCATCGGCATTCCCAACACACTCGTAGAGTTCAGCATTAACGCGAATACCGAGGGATTCGATGCCATCGGAGAGGTGCTAATTCGCATCGAGAGCGAGGGCGGACTCTATACAGGCCGTGGCGCATCCACAGATATCGTTGTGGCCAGCGCAAAAGCGTACATGAACGCACTTAACCGGCTGATTCTCTCCCGGCAGGAACATGTGGATCAATCCGGGGCCGGGAACTACAATCGCGGTATGCACGAGGCATCGTGATGGCCACCATCACAGAGAAGATTCTGGCAGCACACTCCGGGCGGGCCTTCGTCTCGCCCGGAGATTTCGCCAATGTGTCGGTGGATATGGTGCTCGCCAACGACATCACCGGTCCTCTCGCCATCAGGGAATTCCGCAAGCTGGGTGTGACACGTGTGTTCAATCCGGCGCGCGTGGTAATGGTGCCTGACCACTTCATACCCAACAAGGACATCCCATCGGCGATTCAGGCACAGGACATTCGCGAATTCGCGAGGGAGCAGGGTATCGTGTATTTCGAGGCCGGGAGGTCCGGAATCGAACACGTGTTGCTACCCGAGGAAGGTCTTGTCGGACCCGGGCACGTCGTCATTGGTGCCGATTCTCACACCTGCACCTACGGCGCCCTTGGTGCCTTCGCGACCGGCATGGGATCTACTGACATCGCTGCCGCCATGGCCACCGGGGACATCTGGATGAAGGTGCCTCCCACGATCAAGCTGGTGTTCCATGGGTCGCTCCAGCCCTGGACCAGCGGCAAAGACCTCATCCTGCACGCCATCGGCGACATCGGCATCGACGGGGCTCTGTATTCAGCCATGGAGTTTCACGGTGAGGCAATCCAGTTCATGGACATGGACGGGCGGTTCACGATGGCCAACATGGCCATCGAGGCAGGGGCAAAGGCCGGCGTATTCGAAGTCGATGCCACCACCGAAGAATACCTCGCCACACATCCTCAACGCGCGGGAACCGCACCCTGCCGGAGATACTTCACCGATTCGAACGCGGACTACTCGAGAATCATCGAATACGATGCCTCAACGATCGAGCCCGTGGTTGCGTTTCCACATCTCCCGTCAAACGTCAGGCCGGCGAGCACGGCCGGTGACGTGGTAATCGATCAGGTGGTCATCGGAAGCTGCACAAACGGCCGCCTGTCGGATCTGCGCATTGCGGCGCAGATCCTGCGCGGCCGCTCCGTCCACGAGTCGCTGAGATGCATCATAATTCCGGGATCGCAAAGGGTCTACCGGCAGGCAGTGGACGAGGGACTGGTCCACGTGTTCCTCGACGCGGGTGCGGTGGTCAGCACGCCCACCTGCGGCCCCTGCCTCGGAGGGTACATGGGAATCCTCGCGCCCGGCGAGCGTTGTCTCTCGACCACTAACCGGAACTTCGTCGGCCGGATGGGAAGTCCTCAGTCCGAGGTATACCTTTCCAGCCCGGCGGTCGCTGCAGCCACCGCAATCGCTGGCAGAATCTCACCGCCCGGGAACACATACGGAGAGTCCAGGGAGGAAATCTCATGGTAGTGTTGCGTGGCAAAGCACACCTCTACGGCGCAGACGTGGACACAGACGCTATCATCCCGGCACGATACCTGAACGTCTCTGAACCTGCTCTCCTTGCAGAACACTGTATGGAGGATATCGATCCCGGGTTCCGTGAACGGGTGTCTGAGGGCGACGTAATCGTGGCCACCACGAACTTCGGTTGCGGGTCGTCACGTGAGCATGCCCCTATTGCGATCAAGGCCTGTGGCGTATCGTGTATCATCGCCCATAGCTTCGCCCGCATCTTCTTCCGCAACGCGATCAATATCGGGCTACCCCTGCTCGAATGCCCCGAAGCCGTCTCCGGCTGCACGGACGGTGATATACTGGAAATCGACCTCATCGAAGGCAAGGTAACCAATGCGACGAGAGCACTGTCTTTCACCGCCAAGCCTTACCCACAGTTCATGATGGGCATTGTCAACGCCGGGGGTCTCATTGCATACACGAAGCGAAGACTGGAGGAAATAGAGGCATGAGCTACAGAATCGCAGTGCTCCGGGGAGACGGAATCGGTCCGGAAGTGACTGTGGAGGCGCTCAAGGCACTTGCTGCCATAAGGGAGCGATACGGACACGATTTCGCCTACGAGGAGGGACTTGTCGGAGGGGCATCAATTGACGAATTGGGTGTTCCCATGACCGATGAGACGCTGGCACTATGCCAAAGCTCCGATGCCGTCCTGTTCGGAGCGGCAGGAGGTCCAAAATGGGATGACGCCAGCACCGATTTTCGGCCGGAACAGGCACTGTTTCGCCTCCGCAAGGAACTTAACCTCTTCGCCAACCTGAGGCCGGTACGATCCTATCCAATGCTCGATGAGATGAGTCCGCTGCGACCAGAGGTGGTGAAGGGGGCGGACATCATCTTCGTGAGAGAACTCACGGGCGGCCTCTATTTCGGACAGCCAAAAATGCGATGGGAGACTCCTGAAGGGAGACGCGCAGTTGATTCGGAGGACTATTCAGAACAAGAGATCGCCAGGGTGGTCCGTGTCGCATGCGAACTGGCCAGGAAACGACGCAGAAAGGTTGTGTCTGTAGACAAGTTCAACGCCCTCATTTCGTCCCGGCTCTGGCGACAGGTCGCGACTGAGGTCGGTGCGGAGTACCCCGATATCGACCTTACGCACATGCTGGCCGATACGTTTGCGATGCAACTCATCGTGCGTCCGACCCAATTCGATGTAGTCGTCACCACCAACATGTTCGGGGACATATTCACCGATGAGGCCGCTGTGCTTGCGGGTTCGATGGGCATGCTTCCCTCTGCGAGTCTTTCAGGGCTGCCCTCCGGAAGGACGCTCGGCCTCTACGAACCGATTCATGGCTCCGCTCCTGATATCGCCGGACAGGGTATAGCCAATCCGCTTGCCTCGATACTCTGTTGTGCACTACTTCTCAGGTACTCCCTGGGACTCGAGGAAGAGGCACGAGTTGTGGCTGATGCCGTCACGACGGTACTTGAGGAGGGATACCGGACGAGCGATATTCACTCGGAGGGAACGAGCAAGGTAAGCACCCAAGAGATGGGAGATCTGGTTGCTGCCAGAATTCGTGAGCCGAGGGGTTGACACTGTACTACCGGCTTCTTACAATGTTAGCTTGTCGGCTGGAAGGTTGCGAATGATAGCTCCAGTGGTACTTGTGACAATCGTGGTGGCAGCTGCGATCCTTATCGTGCGCACTGATGGTGCGCACGGGAGGATTCTTCAGCCGGCAAGATAGGCAGATACAGCAAGTCCGATAAGAGAAACGAAGAAGCCTCCCGAGGGAGGCTTCTTCTTATTCGGGGGATGCGACGGGAAGACAGGGAGGAATGGTAGAGGCCGGCAACTGGTACGACACCCGTCCCCGGGCGAAACGCAGCGCCGCGGAGCCGGGGAGATGACCGAAGACTTATGACAGGAGGAATGCGACATTGGAACCCTATGCCTTTTTCAAAGGAGAGTACATGCCTCTCAAGGATGCCAAGATTGGCATCCTGACTCAGGCGCTGCACTACGGCACCGCATGCTTCGGCGGAATACGCGCGAACTGGGACGCCGAGAGAGAGCAGTTCTGCATATTCCGGCTGAAGGATCACTACCGCCGTCAGCTCGATGCGTGCAAGATCCTGAACATTGAACTGCCGTATGACGAGCACGATCTTGCCGGGTTCACCGTGGAAACCTTGAAGCGGGCCGGCTTCAGGGAGAATCTCTACTGCAGGCCGCTCGCCTACAAGTCCTCGGAGGCGATCGGGGTGAAGCTACACGACCTCGAGGACGATTTCTTCGTCATCGTAACCCCTCTTCCCCCGTACCTGGGCACCGGCGGAATCAAGTGCTGTACGTCATCCTGGCGGAGAGTGAGCGACAGCCAGATATCGCCCCGGGGAAAGATCACCGGCATCTACGTCAACAGCGCGCTCGCGAAGACCGACGCCAACAGAACAGGCTTTGATGAAGCCATCATGCTGAACGAAAAGGGACACGTATCCGAGGGAACTGGCGAGAACATCTTTGTAGTCATCAAGGGACAGCTCATCACTCCTCCCTCCTATGACAGCATCCTGCTCGGAATCACCCGGGATAGCGTGATGCAACTGGCGCAGAACGAATTGGGTCTGCAGACTGTTGAACGCAGCATCGACCGAAGTGAGCTGTACGTGGCGGATGAGGCGTTCTTCACGGGTACCGCGACCAATGTCGCGCCAATCGTGTCGGTCGACCTGCGGACGATCGGCAACGGCGAAACCGGTCCGATTACAGCAAGGCTTCAGGAATTGTATGCAGAGGTGGCACTGGGACGCAATCCGAAGTACTCTGAGTGGTACACGATTGTGAAGCAGGACTAGCCCTCAGCTACCTGACTGCCCGAATGCGTCCGGCTTCATATTGCCGTCGAAGACGGTACCCGAGTTGGCAGCCCACAATTGGGCAGGGTCGCCTGCCACTGCGGTGGCAGGTGCACCGCAACAGTCGCTGCGCAATCCATTGCCTCAGGACTGCAGGAGGACAGGCCCCCTAGCTGGAAGTAGTTGCGCTCAGGGCATTCGCCTTCTTCACAAGGCGGGACTTCAGCCGCGCAACCTTGTTCTTGTGGTACAGGTTCTTTGTTACCGCGCGATCCAGTGTGGATACCGCACGGGCAGTAGCTGGTGACGCATTGTCAGCATCGCCTGATGCAACGGTCTGCCTCGCCTGCTTCAGAACGGTCCTGGTCCGGTTACGCAACAGGCGGTTTCGCAGGCGCCGTCTCTCCTGCGCCCTGACGGCTTTATTTGGTGACTTGCTCCCTGACAATTGAATCTCCTTTTCGCACTACGCTGATAACACTCCATAATGACTGGAGTTTGGCTACAAGCTTGCTGAGCTGAGACGTACTGGTGACCTCCACATCAATGTGAAGAGATGCCATACCCGCATCCTCGCGGGAGAAATCCACGTCGGTAATGTTAACCCCTGCCTCGGCAATGACCGCACTGATATCCCGCAGTAAGGCAGTCCGATCCCAGGCGTCGATCTGAAGCTTGACGGGATAGACCTGCGCCACATCTCCCCAGTCCACGGCCACCAGCCGCTCTTTCTCTGCCTCGTTAACTACATTGATGCAGTCGCGGCGGTGCACCGTGACACCACGGCCCTGCGTAATATACCCGATTATTTCCTCACCCGGCAAGGGATTACAGCAATTCGCCATCCTGGTGTACAGGTCCCCCACTCCCAGGACGCGAATGCTTCCCGGGCTCACTCGTTTGGAAGCCGACACTTCGATCTTCTTATCAGGGGCCTCAAGATCAGAGCTCAGTTTGACCGCCACCTGAGACACCGTAAGATTGCCTCTTCCAACCGCGAGGTAGAGGTCGTCCGGGTGTCCGTATCCGAGCTTGCTGGCGAGCTTCTCAGCTCGCGGCACGGTCACTGCCAGTCGCTTCAGGCCGCTCTCGAGCATCTGTCTGCCGGTCTCGATACTCTGGCTGCGCTCCTGCTTATTGAACCATTGCCGCACCTTGTTCTGCGCATGTGATGTGCGTACGTAGCCCAACTCCGGATTCAACCAATCCAGGCTTGGTCCTCGCTCGGTCTTTGCGGCGACGATCTCCACAACATCGCCATTGTTGAGGGGTTGGTTAAGCTGCACGAGTTTTCCGTTTACCTTGGCGCCAATGCACCGATAGCCCAGGTCCGTGTGGATCCTGAAGGCGAAGTCCAAAGGGGTCGCCCCCTTCGGCAGATCCTTGATCTCTCCCTTCGGCGTGTACACGAACACCTGATCAGTGAGGACGTCGGTCTTGAGCGATTCGATAAACTGTTCCCCATCGAGCTCATCTTCGTCTCTTCGCTCGGCCAGTTCCTGCAGCCAGGCGATGCGCGGATCCATCGAGCGTTCGTGTCGACCGCCCTCCTTATAGTGCCAGTGCGCCGCGACTCCGAATGTGGCCACCTGGTTCATCTCGTGCGTCCTGATCTGCACCTCTATCGGAGTCGTCCCATAGCAGAGTACGGTGGTGTGAAGCGACTGATAGCCATTGTCCTTCGGGTTGGCGATGAAGTCGTTGAATTCCTCGATGATCGGATGCCAGAAGTTGTGCACCACACCAAGCGCCTTGTAGCAATCAGCTACCGTATTCACAAGCACTCTCAGCGCGAACAGGTCGTGGATATCACCAACGCTCTTGCCCTGTTCCGCGTAACGTTTTGCCTTCAGATACGTACTGTAGATGTGCTTCGGCCTTCCCAGCACCCGTGCCTCCACTCCCTGTCGATTTAACTCCTCGCTGAGAGAGCTGATCGCATCCTCAACGAATCCCTCTCGTTCCGCACGTTTCGTGGCGATCAACCGCGAGAACCGACGGTACTGTTTCGGTTCCAGGTACCGGAACGCCAGGTCTTCCAGCTGCCACTTGGTCCGACGCAAACCCAGGCGGTGCGCCAAGGGCGCGTACACGTCGAGCGTCTGTTGTGCGATAGCGCGGCGTCGTGCCAGCGGTAGCGCGCCCAGCGTCCGCATGTTGTGCAGCCTGTCGGCCAGCTTGATGAGCACCACCCGAAGATCCTCCGCGGTTGCCAACAGCAGCTTACGAAGGTTCTCCGCCTGAGTCTTGGAATCGAATTCTTTCTGCTCGCTCTTGCTCGCCAGTCGTTTCAGCTTGGTCACACCATCGACAAGTTTCGCTACCTCAGAACCAAATCGAGATGAGATGTCGGCGAGCGACACATCGCAGTCCTCAACCACATCGTGCAACAGCGCAGCTGCGATCGACTCGGCATCCAACTGGTACTCAACCAGGGTCAGCCCCACATTGAGCGGATGCTCCAGATAAGGCTCACCGGAGGCACGCACCTGGCCGTCGTGCGCCTTAGCAGCAAAGGCGTAGGCCGAACCTATGAACTCCAGCTTGTCCGAAGGTAGATAGGCCCCAGCCTCTTTGAGCAGGGTCTCGACATCCATAGCTGGCATAATAACTCAGGGCTGATGGTCACGCAAACGGTAGAGCGCAGGCGTTTCCTGGCCGGATGCTATTATCCTTAGCAGCGATGTCTACATTGCCTCGTCTCGTAGAGGGCCTTGCCGCACTGGACTTCCATCTCAGTTCAGCGCAGTTAGCCACGTTCGAAACCTATCGACAGGAACTGCTCCGTTGGAATCAGCACACCAATCTCACGGCGATAATCGACCCGGTTGAGATCGAGGTCCGGCACTTCCTCGATTCGCTGACCATTCTCCAGGCGCTGAGGGATACGAATTACCACAATGAAATGAGAATCATCGATGTCGGTACTGGAGCGGGCTTTCCGGGCATTCCGTTGAAGGTGGTCCTCAACAACGCCCGGCTCGTGCTGCTGGAAGCAACGGAGAAGAAGGCGGCGTTTCTCTCACATGTAATAGAGGTGCTCGGCCTGGGTAATACAACGGTCCTTCATGGCAGGGCAGAGAAGCTGGCCCACGATCCCGCACACCGCGAGGCATACGATGTCGTCGTTTCGCGCGCAGTTGCGCCGCTAACCACACTGGCTGAGTTCTGCCTTCCCTTCACCTCTGTGGGCGGGCGGTTCATCGCACCGAAGAAAGGAGATGTGGGTACCGAGACTGCCGCTGCTCATTACGCCATTGACCTGCTTGGCGGAGGCAATCTGCAACTCATCGAAGTTCGCCTTCCGCAATTGACCGACGGCCGGACGCTCGTAAGTGTTACCAAGTTGGCAACCTCACCCGGGCGTTATCCGAGACGCGACGGGATGCCGGCGAAACGCCCCCTTGAGGCCTGACTCCTGCATCAGACAAGCCGTCGTGTTCATGACCACCGCCTTGCTGACTGAACCGCCCGGGCAAATGTGGTACGATACGGGCACACTTCAGGAAGGAGCGTTCGTATGCAGCCGACACCGTTCTCTCTCGAGGGCAAAGTAGCGCTCATCACAGGCGGGGGAGGAGGAATAGGCAGACAGACTGCACTCTCAGTGGCAAAGGCTGGCGCCCATGTGGTACTTGCCGATATCAGCGACAACCTGGAATCAGTTGCCGAGGAGGTCAGGGCTCTTGGTCGGAATGCGCGCGCCATGCGCGTGGACGTGTCAGAGAATCCACAGATCTACGAAGCCGTCGCGGCCGCACAAGCGGAATTCGGCAGGATCGATATACTGGTCAACAACGCTGCGATGCATCTCGTCGAGCGTTTCTCGGAAGGCTCACCTGAAAACTGGGACAAGTGCCTTCGCATCAACCTCCTGGGACAGATCGTCTTCTGCCACGCTGTCATGGGCGGCATGATAGAGCGCCGATCCGGCAAGATAGTGAACGTCGCCTCAGACGCAGGGAGGGTGGGGAGCCTGGGACAGGCGGTGTATGGCGCCTCCAAAGGGGGGCTCATCGCCTTCACGCGGAATCTGGCTGTGGAACTGGCGCGCTATCACATCAACGTCAACTGCGTCTCTCCCGGGCTCGTCAACACCGAGATGTGGAACTCGACCCGCCGCGACAACCCCAAACTGGCTCACGCATACGAGAACACCGTCCTCTGGAAGCGACTGGGCGAACCCGAGGAGATTGCCGCGGCCATACTATTCCTCGTGTCGCAGGAAGCAGAGTACATCACCGGTCAGACGTTGAGCGTTAACGGCGGAGTGTTCATAGCGTAGGGCCGCCCCTTGCTCCGGAAGCAGCGGCTCCTGCAGATCGAGTCAATAGGCAAGGAGGAACGCGTCGCATGGACATCAGGAGCATCGGTGTAGTTGGCTGCGGCTTGATGGGCTCTGGTATTGCGGAGATATCGGCCCGTGCCGGCTACCAGGTTGTCGTCACCGAGGTAACCGACGAGTTTCTGAAAAAGGGACTCGCCCGGATTGAAGCTTCGACACAGAAGGCCGTCGACAAGGGCAAATCAACCGCCGAAGAACGCGCGGACACCCTCTCCCGCATCAAAGGGTCGACCAGTCTTGAGGACCTCCAAGGGTGCCATCTCATCATCGAGGCTGCCATCGAGCGGATGGATGAGAAGAAGAGGATCTTCAGCACCCTTGACAGCATCTGTCCGCCCGAAACCATACTGACAAGCAACACCTCGTCGCTCTCGATTACGGAAATAGCCGGCGCCACCACACGTCCGGATAGAGTTTTGGGACTGCATTTTTTCAGCCCGGTTCCCGTGATGAAGCTGCTTGAAGTGGTACGAACCTTGATGGTGAACGAAGACGTCGTCAATACGGGTGTTGCCTACGGCCAGGCCGTCGGCAAAGAGACGGTCGTCTGCAAGGATGCTCCGGGGTTCATCGTGAACCAACTCTACCTCCCGTATACGCTCGTTGCTGTCCGCCAGTGGGAGCGCGGGCTCGCCTCCAAGGAGGATATCGACAAGGCCATGATGCTGGGACTGAACTACCCCATGGGCCCGTTCACGCTCATGGATTTCGTGGGACTCGATATTCACTACAACGCGTGCATGGCCATTTACGAGGAGACACGGGATCCCGCGTATTTCCCTCCACCGGTGCTCAAGAAGATGATTCAGGCGGGCCACCTGGGTCGCAAGACCGGCAAGGGGTTCTACGACTACAGCAGCAAATAGGAATCCGGCAGCGAAATCTGCGGCCGGATGAAGGAAGGAGTCAGTAACTAATATGACTGGAATAGTATCGTATGCAACCTATCTGCCAATGTATCGCCTCAGCCGTTCCGAGATCGGTCGCGCCTGGGGCACGGGAGGCAAGGGAGAGAAGGCCATAGCCAGCCATGACGAGGACAGCCTTACCATGGCCGTGGCCGCTGCACAGCAGTGCCTTGCGGGCCTGGACGCCAGCAAGGTCGATGGTGTCTACTTCGCCTCGACGACCGCCCCTTACCACGAGAAGCAGTCTGCCGCCACCATCGCCGCCGTCCTCAATATGAATGCCGAGGTGTGCACCGTTGATTTTGGCAGATCTCTCAGATGTGGGACCAATGCACTGAGAGCAGCGGCCGATGCAGTCAGGAGCGGGTCCCTCAAAAACGTGCTGGTCCTCGTTGCGGATTGTCGTCTCGGACAACCGAACGGCGCCAACGAAATGGCTTTTGGCGATGGCGCCAGCGCGCTCCTCATAGGATCCGATAACGTGATCGCTTCGCTCGACTCAATGTACACATTAGCCGACGAGATCATTGACGTGTTCCGCTCCGACAAGGATCGTTTCGTGCGCACGTGGGAAGCGCGCTTCGTCCGAGACGACGGACACGGGCGCGTGGTTCCGCAGGCCCTGAAGGCCGCCATGGATAGAACCGGACTTTCTATGGCGGATTTCGCCAAACTGGTTATGTACTCACCCGACCAGCGACAGCTTCAGGCGGTCAGCAAGTCGATGAAGCTGGATGCCGAGATCGTGCAGGATACTCTGTACAATCAGTTTGGCGACACCGGGGCTGCACAGGTATTTATCTCCCTGTGCGCAGCCATGGAGCAAGTGAAGGATGGCGACCGGATCCTGCTTGCATCCTACGGAAATGGTGCCGACGTCATCACACTGACCGCCCAATCCGGTATCGCCTCTCGGAAACCTGCCCGGGGTATTGAGTACTACCTCAACACCAAGCTCATGATACCCACATACGAGAAATACCTTCGATGGCGCCAGATCATCGAGCTCGAGCCGCCGGCGACCGCCCCCATGGAACAACCTTCTCCGGTCGCGCTATGGCGTGATAACAAGAGCGGACTGGACCTGCACGGAGTGAAGTGCCGCGCGTGCGGAACGCCGCAGTATCCGGCACAACGCGTGTGCATGGAGTGCGGCTCAAAGGATGACTTCGACGACTACGCGTTTTCAGACAAAGCTGCAGTTCTTGCTACATTTAGTCACGACAGCCTGGGTATCAGTGCGGATCCACCAACCACTGTGGCAGCAGTCGATTTCGAGGGCGGCGGCAGGATCACCTGCGACATGACCGACCGCGATCCCTCGGAGATTCGAATCGGGATGCCGGTCGAGATGGTCTTCAGGGTGCTCAGGTACATCGGCGGGTTCTACACCTACTGGTGGAAGGCCCGACCGAAAAGGGATTAGGAACGTTAGCCTGATACGAGGTGAGACATGGAAGGAATCAAAGACAAAGTCGCAATCATCGGCATGGGCTGCTCCAAATTTGGAGAGAATTGGGACAAGAGCGCAGATGACATGATCATCGACGCCGTATACGAAGCATACGAGGATGCGGGCATCGAATCGAAAGATATTGGTGCGGCCTGGCTCGGAACCTACGTTACCGAATGGACGGGACAGATGCTGTCACGGGCGCTTAAGCTTGATTACGTACCTGTGACACGGGTCGAGAACGCGTGTGCAACTGGGTCGGACGCATTGAGAAACGCCTGTTATGCAGTCGCGTCCGGTGCATGCGATATCGCACTTGCGGTCGGTGTCGAGAAGCTCAAGGACTCGGGCTATACCGGACTGCCGGATTTCGAGTTGTTGCGCCGACAGAGCAACACGTATCGCACGAGAACGTACAGCCCTCCGGGACACTTCGCCATGATGGCGACGAAGTACTTCGACAAGTACGGGCTCGATCCCGAAGAGGGGAAGAGGATCATTGGGGAGATCGCCGTGAAGAATCATCATAACGGCGCCCTGGCCCCGAAGGCCCATTTCCAGTCCGAGACCACACTTGAGAAGGTGCTCGCGGCTCCGATGGTCGCCTGGCCTCTCGGCCTGTTCGACTGTTGTGGGGTGAGCGATGGCGCAGCGGCGGCAATCGTCACTCGGGCTGATCTGGCGGAGAAGTTCCGCGCAGATCCAGTCTACATCAAGGCGTTACAAATTGCCGTCGGCCCCTACGAGGGGTACATGAGCCCGAAGTACGACTGGGTTCACGTGGAGGAAACGGCACGCGCTGGAGAGCGTGCCTACGCTGAGGCCGGGATCAAAAACCCCCGCGAGGAAATCAGCATCGCCGAGGTGCACGACTGCTTCACCATCACCGAGCTCGTGATCATGGAGGATCTCAAGTTCAGCGAGCGCGGCAAGGCCGCCGATGACGTCAGAAGCGGCTTCTTCCACCTCGACGGAGGCCTGCCTGTGAACACGGATGGCGGACTGAAGTGCTTCGGCCACCCCATTGGTGCGAGCGGCCTGCGTATGATGTACGAGGTGTACAAGCAGCTGCAGCAAAAGGCGGACAAGCGGCAGATCAAGAATCCGCGACTCGGATTGACGCACAACCTTGGGGGGACGCCCGCCACCTGTAGCGTGAGCGTCATCATCGCGGGCAACGAGAAAGGCTAGAAGACAATCGCTATCGTCAGAGAATGAATAGCGAAGGGGCCGCTGGTAGCAGCGGCCCTTTTGTCGCAATATCACCACCATCCTTCGCGCATACCTTTGCGTCCGGGGGAGACCTGACCTATAATACGACCATGGAGAAGAGTACGTTCCGTACGAAGAGTGGCCTCGCTCAATCCCTTAAGGGCGGGGTTATCATGGACGTGGTAACGCCGGAGCAGGCACGTATCGCCGAAGATGCAGGTGCGTGTGCGGTTATGGCGCTTGAACGGGTTCCTGCCGATATACGGGCTGCAGGTGGCGTGGCGCGAATGGCCGATCCGACCGTCATTACAGCGATCATGGAGACAGTGAGCATTCCGGTCATGGCTAAGTGCCGGATCGGGCATTTCGTGGAAGCACAGATACTCGAAGCACTAGGGGTCGATTTCGTCGACGAATCGGAGGTGCTCACTCCAGCTGACGAGAGTTTCCACGTGTGGAAGCACGATTTTCGGGTCCCGTTCGTGTGCGGTTGCCGTGAGCTTGGTGAGGCGCTGAGGCGGATTGCCGAAGGGGCAGCTATGGTGCGGACCAAGGGCGAAGCCGGCACAGGGAACATCGTGGAGGCAGTGCGCCACATGCGCACGGTTCAGGACGGCATACGAAAGGTGAAGGGGCTTCCGAAGGAAGAACTGGTTACCGAAGCGAAGTCGCTTGGCGCCTCTCTGCAACTCCTCATTGACCTTCACGAATCCGGATCCCTGCCAGTGGTCAACTTCGCCGCCGGTGGCGTGGCCACCCCGGCCGATGCCGCTCTCATGATGCAGCTCGGCGCTGATGGAGTATTCGTCGGCTCTGGAATATTCAAGTCGAGCAACCCTGGGGCCAGGGCCAAGGCAATTGTGGAGGCAGTGACCCACTATCGCGACCCGGAGATACTCGCCAGAGTCTCAAGGAACCTCGGAGAGGCGATGCCCGGAATCGAAATTGCAGCCATCCCACAGCAGGATTTGCTCGCCTCGAGGGGCTGGTAGGAAGGGGTTTGCGACAGGTAGTAGCCGACAAACTGGACGCGCTCCTCGAGGTGCTGCCGCCCCACATACGTGAACTCTTGACTGAGCAGGCACGCATCAACGATCTGCTTGAGGTCGTCATGGATCTCGGTGCTCCCCCGGAAGCCCGTTTCCCCCAAGGTGAGGTTATCATAAGCGACAAGGAGGTCGACCAGCACGACATCGCCTTCGTCGTCGGCCGGATAGGCGAGTTTACCTCTGACAACAGGGCGGGCATTGAACGGACGCTGCATCGAATCTCCGCAATGCGCAACCGCCGAGGTACGATTGTCGGGCTTACCTGCCGCGTCGGGCGCGCAGTGTTCGGGATGGTCGACATGATAGCCGACCTTATTGAATCGGGACAGAACATCCTGCTCCTGGGCAGGCCGGGGGTTGGTAAGACAACGATGCTTCGAGAATCTGCGAGGGTGCTCGCCGATTCAGCAAGGAAGAGAGTGGTCGTCATCGATACCTCAAATGAGATCGCCGGAGATGGCGATATCCCGCATCCCGCAATAGGCCACGCCAGGAGAATGCAGGTGCCGACACCCGAGAGGCAGCATTCGGTGATGATCGAGGCGGTGGAAAACCATATGCCGGAGGTTATCGTTATCGACGAGATCGGCACTGAGCTTGAGGCACAGGCGGCCCGGACCATCGCAGAGCGGGGAGTGCAACTCATCGGCACCGCACATGGTAACAATCTCGAGAATCTTATACTAAATCCAACGCTGTCCGACCTCGTGGGCGGCACTCAGTCGGTTACTCTTGGCGACGAAGAGGCGCGCAGGCGCCATACGCAGAAATCCATTCTTGAACGCAAGGCTCCGCCGACATTCGATGTTGTGGTCGAGATACTCGGCTTCTACCGCGTGTCGGTACATACAGATGTGCAGGAGGCGGTGGACGGCATTCTCACCCGGAAGCCGACACGAACTGAATCGCGCTGGGTTGAGAGTAACGATGAGGTCCGTAAGGAGACCGTGCTCTCTTCGCACACAGGCGCCGCCACAGCGCAGGAAGAAGAGCTTGTACCTCCGAGCTCGCCACGCGACCGTGCAGTGAAGGTGTTTCCCTTCGGCGTTAACCGTAATCGGCTTGAGACCGTTGCAAGGCGGGAGCGCACCAATATTCAGATCGTAGACGATCTGGATGCATCCGATCTCTTTCTGACTACCCGGACTCACTATCGGCGTAAGCCACAGCGGGTTCGGGATGCCGAAGCGCTCGGGATCCCGATCTATGCCCTGAAAGGGAATGACCTCCACCAGATGCGACAATGCCTTCATGCGGTTGCTCCGGGACTCTCCCGCTCCAGCTATGTCCACCAGTTGCAGGAACTGCTGAACGAGGGCAAGGGCGAAGGAGAGAAACGACCGCGGACGAAGAGCCCAAGGAGGGGCGGCTGACTCGTGGGGCTGTTCATCTCTTTCGAGGGATGCGAGGGATGCGGCAAGAGCACGCAGGCGAAGCGCCTGGCTGCGGAGTTGCAGCGGCAGGGTTACCCGGTGACGCGCACCTACGAGCCGGGGGGGACCCCTCTTGGCGCCCAGTTGCGTCGCTATCTGAAGAGAGCCAGTGATTCGACCATCTCGCCCGAGGCCGAGTTGCTGTTGTTTACCGCAGCCAGGAGCCAGCTTACCAGGGACATTATTCTGCCTGCACTTGAGCAAGGCCACATCGTAATCTGCGACAGGTATTCCGATTCCACTGTAGCGTACCAGGGCTATGGGCGCGGTCTGTCCCTCGATACGATAGCCGTGGTCAACCAATTAGCCACGAACGGCCTCCGGCCGGACCTGGTGCTGTTGCTCGATATGGATCCGTTTTGCGCGCTACAACGAAAGAAGATGCCGAGAGACAGATTCGAACACGAGGTGCTCGACTTCCACCAGCGGGTGAGAAACGGCTACCTTCGGCTCGCGCGCGAGGACCCGTCGCGCTGGGTTGTCCTCGATGCCTCCCACTCCTTTCCAGGCACAGCCCGGACCATCCAACAGGTAGTGTCGTCGTTGGTGAAGAGCACCGGCATTCTGCAACAACTGTCCGAACACTAGTACAATTCGGCGCGGGCTCCAGGGAACCGCAACCATGAAGCAACGCGTTGCAGTCGCTCTCAGTGGAGGAGCCGATTCGGCGATCGCAGCATCGCTGCTCGCAGCTCAGGGCTACGACGTGATCGGCATTCACCTCTTGATGACCCGCTCACAGCAAGCGGCTACACAGGCGGAACGCGCCCGGCGTGTGGCCACACACCTCGGTATTGGGTTCGAGACAATGGATGTCGCCGACTCTTTCGAAGCAGGAGTAATCACGCCGTTCTGTGAAGAGTACGCGGAGGGAAGGACTCCGAATCCCTGTGTAAGATGCAACCGGGAGATAAAGTTCGGCATCCTGCTGCAGGAGGTACTGGCACGAGGCGCTGAGCTGCTCGCGACCGGCCACTATGCGAGGGTTGCCACAGAAGGAGATCGTTTCCTGCTGCAGAAGGCAGTCGATCGCAGAGCGGATCAATCCTACTTCCTGTACGCCATTCCTCAATCGTGCCTACCCAGACTGGCTATGCCACTTGGAACCGTGTCTCGCGGAGAGGTCAGGCTGCGAGCGGCGCAAATAGGGCTTAACCCCTCGGAGTCCAGCCAGGATATCTGTTTCGTCGGCGAGCGGGGCTATCGGAGCTTTGTGGAAAAGCGCATACTGGCCTCACCAGGAGACATCGTCGATGCCAAGGGAGTGGTGCGAGGGCACCACATAGGCTTACCATACTACACGGTGGGACAGCGACACGGGCTGGGTATCGCGCTTGGCGAGCCAGCATATGTGGTCCGACTCGATGTGGGGATGAACAGGGTCATGGTGGGAGATGCTGATCTCCTGCTTGCCCGAGCGGCAATGGTGCGCGAACTGAACTGGCTTAGCGCCACGCCTGCGACAGTAGAATTCGACGTCCAGGCACGTATTCGATACCGTGCACCATGTACTAACGCGGGAGTCTCGCTCCGGACGGACGGTGCGCTGGTGCGCTTCGAGGATCCACAACGTGCAGTTACTCCGGGACAGTCGCTTGTATTCTACGATGGTGATACGGTACTCGGTGGCGGCATCATAGTAGAATCTCTCAAGGACAAGGCAGATGCAGAAACGGATAGTTCGGCCGAACTGGGATAGGGAACGGAATCTGCGCGAACAGGGATTCTGGCCGGTAGCAGGAGTAGATGAGGCGGGTAGGGGCGCAATCGCAGGCCCAGTCGTTGCTGCGGCAGTAGTTGCAGACTGGTCGATCCCCCGCACCTGGCACGAATCGGTCCGCGACAGCAAACAACTCTCCGCGGTTCAGAGGGAACGGGTCTTCGAGCACATATCGGCAGATGCTGTCGCAGTGGGCACTGGCATCGTGCCGTGCCAGGTTATCGACCGGATCGGCATCGCCGCAGCCTCCCGCAGGGCCATGCATGAGGCGCTGCAATCTCTCTCCGTAACCCCTTCGTGGGTGCTAATAGACTGGTTCACGCTACCGTCGTTGCGGATGAGACAGGAAGGCGTGCCCGGAGGAGATAGCGCCTGTATCTCCATCGCCTGCGCATCGATAGTAGCTAAAGTGACGCGCGACCGCCTTATGGAAGAGTTCGATGCTGTATACGATGGCTATGCGTTCGCTCTGCACAAAGGATACGGCACCACGGCACACTTGCGCTTTCTTGCTGAGCGCGGAGTGTCTCCTGTGCATCGGGTCACCTTCGAGCCGGTGCGCCGCATCGTAGGAGCGTTGCTGTGAACTACGCCGACGTGGGCCAGCGGGGCGAAGAAATCGCCCGCAAGCTCCTCAGGAAGCGCGGCTACAGGATACTGGAAACCAACGTCCGAGGGCACTTTGGCGAGATAGATATTGTCGCACGACAGCAGCGCTGCCACGTGTTTGTCGAAGTGAGAACGAAAACGGGGGATTCCTTTGGCACACCGGAGGAGTCGATCACGCAGCATAAGAAGCACAAGCTGGTTACCTGTGCGCTGGCGTATGTTGCGTCACATCCCGAGCTGCACGAAGCGGAATGGCGCATCGATGTCGTCGCCATAGAACTTGACGAGAACGGACGGCAGGTACGCGCCGAGATCATTGAGTCGGCTGTCCCAACAGATTGATGTCTTCGTTGGGTTATAATGGGCTGCAACCACCCGGAGAAGAGGAGGTAACACACATGAAAGTGTACGTTTCGTTCTGGCTCCCAGAGGCCCCGTTGAACGCACTCAGGGAGAAGCATGACGTGACAATCAACGACAAGGAAGAGTTGCCGTCGGCAGATGACCTGGCCGCGCAACTCTCCGATGCCGATGCGTTCCTCTGCGTGGGCAGCAGGGTGGACCGCGCGGTGCTCGACCGGGTAGGCGATCGCCTGAAGATCATCGCCAACTGGGGGGTGGGCTACAACAACATCGACGCCGATTACGCTGCGCAGAAGGGCATCATGGTCACTAATACGCCCGACGTGCTGACGGAGACGACCGCCGACATGGCGTGGGCGCTGCTCATGGCGGTTGCGCGCAGGGTTGTCGAGGCCGACACGTATGTGAGGGCGGGAGAGTTTCAGGGCTTCAAACCGTTTGCCATGCTTGGGTCAGATGTGTGGGGCAAGACACTCGGAGTTGTAGGGTTCGGCCGCATCGGACAGGCGGTCGGCAGGCGTGCACTCGGATTCGGCATGAAGGTGCTGTACTACGATGCCGTCAGGCTCTCTCCTGAAGCAGAAAGGGAAATCCCGGCCACTTATGTGGATCTCGATACACTCGTCAAGGTATCCGACTTCGTGTCGCTTCACGTCCCGCTGGCAGAGGATACTCGACATCTGATCGATGCGGCCCGATTATCAACGATGAAACCCTCCGCCTTCCTCGTGAACGCGGCGAGGGGGCCGGTTGTCGATGAGCAGGCACTGCTCGAGGCACTAAGGGACGGCACGATAGCCGGAGCCGGTCTCGATGTATTTGAGCGTGAACCGGAGGTAACTCCGGGACTGCTGGATCTCCCCAACGTGGTGCTCACGCCTCACACCGGCAGCGGCACGTGGGAGACAAGAACGAACATGGCGCACGTCGCGGTGAACAACATACTCGCTGCACTCGATGGAGGGACGCCCCCTAACCTGGTCAACAAGCCAGCCACAAGATAGCGTCCTTAAGTCGGCACGGATCAATTAACGGCCGAAGGGCGGGATTGAATCCCGCCCTTCTTCGTCTCTTAACAAAGACCTCTCAAGCGGTCTCGATGCCGGCTGCCTTCTCCAGACCCAGTTCCTTGATCGCCACCTCTCGCATCTTGAACTTCTGTATCTTCCCGGTGACGGTCATGGGGTACTCGGTCACGAACTTAACGTATCGCGGTATCTTGTAGTGGGCTATCCTGCCCTTGCAGAACTCCCGTATCTCCTCCTCGGTCGCCGTCTCGCCTTCCCGGAGCTCTATCCACGCCTGGATCTCCTCACCGTATTTCTCGTCCGGCACGCCGATGATCTGGACGTTCTTGATCTTGGGGTGGGTAAACAGAAACTCTTCGATCTCCCTCGGGTAGATATTCTCGCCACCGCGAATGATCATCTCTTTCGCGCGTCCCGTGATTCTGCAGTAGCCTCTCTCGTCCATGGTCGCAAGGTCGCCGCTGTGGAGCCAGCCAGCTTCGTCGATGGCCTCGCTCGTACCCTCGGGGTTGTTGTAGTAGCCACGCATAATGTTGTAGCCCCGATAGCAGATCTCCCCCTGTGCGCCGCACGGCACTATGGCGCCTGTTTCCACATCGATGACCTTCAGTTCAACGTGCGGTGATGCCCGGCCAACGGTACCCGTGCGATCTTCGATCGACGCATCCACGGATGTCTGGGTCGCGATGGGAGAAGCCTCGGTCTCACCATAGCCGATCGTCACCTGTGATGCATGCATCTTAGTGATCACCTTCTTCATAACCTCGATCGGGCAGGGTGCGCCAGCCATGATGCCGGTGCGCAGTGATGACAGGTCGAAAGAGTCGAAGTCCTCGTGCTCCAGCTCGGCGATGAACATTGTCGGCACACCATGCAGCGCCGTGCAGCGCTCCTGCTGCACGGCCCGAAGCGTCGCCCCAGGATCGAAGCTCTCCGCGGGCAGCACCATGGTCGCCCCGTGGGTCATGCAGGCCAGGTTGGCGAGCACCATGCCGAAGCAGTGGTAGAAAGGCACCGGGATACACAGGCGGTCCGTGTGCTTCAGCAGCATACCCTCTCCGGCAAAGAAGCCGTTGTTGAGAATGTTGTGGTGCGTCAGGGAGGCCCCCTTTGGCATTCCCGTGGTACCCGACGTGTACTGAATATTGATGACATCATCAACGTCGAGCGATGCCTGCCGCTCTTCCAAGTCACCATCCGCGATGTCATTGCCGAGCTCCAGGAACCGGTCCCAAGAATAGATGCCGGGGTGTTCTTCCTGCTCAAGCAGGATAGCCGCCTTCATGAGCGGCAGTTTCGCTGCCTTCAACTCCCCGGGGCTGGAGTCTTTCGTCTCGGGACAGACGTCATAGAACATGGAGACGTAGTTGGACGACTTGAACCGCTCGATCAGGAACAGGGCACTCGTCTCGGAATTCCCCAGCGCGTATTCAAGCTCGTGCGTCCGGTACGCAGGATTGATATTGACGAGTACCGCTCCCATGATCGCCGTGCCGAACTGCACCAGCACCCACTCGGGATGATTGGTGGCCCAGATAGCGACACGGTCTCCGCGCTTAATACCGAGCTTCATGAGCGACTTGGCCACACGCCGACAGTCATCCCTCAACTCCGCATACGTCCAGCGCCGACCAGAAGGCACGTCGACCAGTGCATCATTATCGGGGTGCTGCGCGACGATGCGGTCGAGATAGTCCGGTATGGTATGGCCAATGAGCGGCGTCTCAGAAACGCCATGAGAATAGCTTAATGGGACCGATTGAGCCATGAGTATCTGCCTCCTTTGGTACTGAGCGCTTCGGGGTTGCTCCGTGTCTGTACCATAGCACAGGGTGTGGTACCAGCGCTTCTAGATTCTCACATGTACCTGCTGAGCACCTCTGGCACGAGCACCGTGCCATCGACCTGCTGACAATTCTCCAGTATAGCGATGAAAACGCGCGGCAGCGCAAGCCCTGAGCCGTTCAGCGTGTGCGCAAATCGCGGTTTGGCGCCAGCTTCGGGGCGAAAGCGTATATTGGTGCGGCGCGCCTGGAAGTCGCCACAATTGCTGCATGAGCTGACCTCCAGCCATTCATTCGACCCTGGTGCCCAGACCTCGATGTCGAACGTCTTGCTCGAAGCGAATCCAAGATCGCCTATGCACAACTGCACGATCCTGTACGGCAGATCCAGACGCTTCAACACCTCCTCGGCGTCCGCAACGAGCCCATCAAGCTCCCGATCTGAGTCTTCCGGCACCACATACTTGTACAACTCCACTTTGTCGAACTGGTGGCCCCGCTTGATGCCACGGGTATCCTTGCCTGCGGCCATCTTCTCCCTGCGAAAGCATGGCGTGTACGCCGTGTAGAAGAGTGGAAGCATATCTCTGTCAAGAATCTCGTCTCGGTGCAGATTCGTCAGAGGCACCTCAGCCGTCGGCACGAACCAGTAGTCTTCCTCAGCATCGTGGTAGAGGTTGTCCGCAAACTTTGGCAGATTTCCGGATCCCACCATGCACTCGCGGTGCAGCATAAACGGCGGGTACACCTCGCTGTAGCCATGTTCCTTCGTGTGAAGGTCCAGCATGAACGAGATAAGCGCCCGCTGCAGCCGTGCTCCCATTCCTTTGAGCACGTAGAACCGGCTGCCCGAGAGCTTCACCCCCCGACTGAAGTCTATGATGTCCAGCCGCTCTCCTATGTCCCAGTGCGGCAGTGGTTCGAAACTGAACTCGCGAACCTTGCCCCCGGAGCGAACGACTATGTTATCGCTCGCATCCGCTCCTTCCGGCACGCTTTCGTGCGGGAGATTGGGCAACTCGAGGAGAAGCGCGTCGACCACCTCCTTCGCCTCGCGAGTTTCGCGCTGCAGCTCCGCCACTCGTTCTCCAAGGGATCTTAGTTCGTCGAGCAGCTCCTGCGGCTTCTCCGTGGTTCGCCCCAGCTGCTTGCTCTCGTGGTTATGGCGCGCACGGAGGTCCTCGGTCTGGCGGAGCAGTTCGCGATACCGTTCGTCCGCTTCGACCACGGGACCCAATGCGTCGGATAATCCCCTGAGAGCCATTGCGCGCTCCACTCCGGCACGGTCTTCGCGAATGAGTCTGATATCAATCATCCCGCTTCCCCCTTAGTTGAGGAAAAAGTATGACATCGCGTATGGAATCCTGTCCGGTCAGCAGCATCACCAGTCGGTCGATACCGATGCCCAGCCCGCCGGTCGGAGGCATCCCGTACTCCATCGCCTCGAGGAAATCCTCGTCGGCCACCTGGACCTCTTCATCACCGGACCGGTCGCGAAGCTGCTTCTCCAAGCGCTGGCGCTGGTCGACAGGGTCGTTCAATTCGGTAAACGCATTTGCGAACTCGAGACCACAGATGAATGCCTCGAAGCGTTCCACCAGATGGTCGTTGCCTCTTTTCTTTTTGGGAAACGGCGACATCTCGACGGGGTAGTCGACCAGGAAGGTAGGCTGTTCCAGCTTCGGCTCGACGAACGTTGAGATCAGCTCGTCGATCAATCTGCCCCTGCCCGGCGTGCCCTCAATTCGCACACCCTCCTGCAGCAGGCGCTCGTGCAGGGACTCCGCATCGGGATAATCCTCGAAGTCCACTCCGCAGGCCTCCCGAATCGCCTCGCGGAGGGAAACCCTGGGCCAGGGTGGTGCGAGCTCCACGATTCGGCCGCGGAACTCCACCCGCGTAGTTCCGAGAACCTCTCCGGCCACCGATGCGAACATCCGCTCGGTGAGATCCATCATGTCCTCGTAATCGGCATAGGCACAGTAGCACTCCATGAGTGTGAACTCCGGATTGTGTCGCACCGAGATGCCCTCATTTCTGAAGACCCGACCCAGTTCGTAGACGCGGTCGATACCGCCGACGACGAGCTTCTTAAGCGGAAGCTCGAGGGCTATGCGAAGGTACAGGTCCTCATCAAGCGTGTGATGGTGTGTTACGAAAGGACGCGCCAGTGCTCCTCCAGCCGTCGATTGCAGCACAGGAGTATCCACCTCGAGGTAGCCCTCTCCATCGAGAAACCGCCTGGTCGCACTGATTATCCTGCTGCGCAATGTGAATGTCCGGCGAGACTCTTCGTTGGATATAAGATCCAGGTAGCGCTGGCGATAGCGAGTCTCCACGTCAACCAGTCCATGCCATTTCTCGGGCAGCGGGCGAAGCGACTTCGAGAGCAGAGTCAGAGATGCAACCTCCACGGTGACCTCTCCCGTCTTCGTGAGGAACAGCTCGCCCTCGACTCCTACGAAATCTCCGATGTCGATGTTGCGGAGAACCCCATAGCACTTATCGCCCAGTAGATCCTTGCGGAGGCTGACCTGCAACTTGCCCGAAGCATCTCTGACGTCGAGGAATGCCATCTTCCCCATCTTACGTTTCGCCATGACCCGACCCGCGATGGAGATAACGGTGGTGCGCTCTCCCTCTCTCTCTAGCAACTCGCGTGCAGCACGTGTGGAACAGGACGGGCGAAAGATGTGAGGAAAGGGGTCCACTCCGTCCTCTCGGAGGCATGCGACGGTTCTGAGGCGTTCTTCAGTCACACGATCCAAGCGTGAGCCCATGATCTTCCCTTCCCGGCGCCGGGGGGCGCCACTCAAATGACGTGGAGGTCCTGCTACACAGGATCTTCAGGGCCATCGCTCTCAGCATCGTAGCTTTCGGCGAGCACGGCCCTGGCCTGCTCGTAGTACGCTTGGGGCACCAGTATCCTTACCTCGCCAAGTCCATCCACGGTCAGGCCATACACGACACCGGCGCTCTCGTAGCTGAGGGCAGTCGGAATGCCATGGTCCTCAAGTCGTGCCTGAATAATCTGTGCGGCACCATGCACAGAAGTACACAGGACTACAAGCGCGCTACCATCAGTCATCGTGCTCTCGAGGTATTCTAACAGAAAGCGTAGCTGGCGCACACACACGAGGGGTTTGACACGGTTGTCACGGTGTGGTGGACTGTACCTGTAAGTCTTGCACATACCAAGGAGGATTCACTCGATGACGATCAGAGTTGCTGCAGTTCAGGCATCCCCGGTCCTGCCGATCAACAGAGAAGCAACGGTCGATAAGGCGTGCTCGCTTATACGGGAGGCCGGCAGCAATGGCGCGCGGCTGGTGGTTCTGCCGGAGACCTTCATCCCGATGTACCCCAACTGGTCTATCGACCTCAGCAACCCGATGGAGTGGCCCAGGAACCTGCTGGCACTCACGCGTAACTCAATCCAGGTCCCGGGGCCGGAGACCGCCAGGCTCTGCGAAGCTGCGGGATCAGCACAGGCCTGTGTTTGCATCGGGGTAAACGAGTATCTGCCGCTCTACGAGGGGATGCTGTTTAACTCTCTCGTATTCATCGATGCCGATGGCACGCTGCTTGGAGTGCACCGAAAGCTCACACCGTCGAATCGCGAGCGGTGCTTCTGGGCACGTGGCGACGGCACATCGCTTCGCGTCTACGATACAGCCGTCGGCCGTCTGGGAGGACTGATCTGCTACGAGCATCTGCAGCCTCTCAACAAGTACTCGCTTATGGCGCAGGGAGAGCAGATCCATTGCACCTGCTGGCCGGGCTGGCCGAACTTCCCCAACGGCAGAACGAACAAACACGTCTTCGATGTCCAGACGCGCTCGTACGCAATCGAGGGACAGTGCTTCGTAGTGGCTTCATCAATGTACATTAACCCTGCCGAAGGTGAGCGCGCCGGGCTCGGCAACGCCAGTTGGACGTTCTTCGGCGGCAGCATGATCGTGGGGCCGGAGGGCGACTATGTAGCGGAGCCGGTGTACGATAAGGAAGCCATTCTCTACGGCGACATCGATCTCGACCGCATCGTGCTACGCAAAGCAGCCGTCGACCTCACCGGAAAGGATCATCGCTGGGACGTGCTACGCATCGAAAACAACGCCCGTCCATATGCGCCGTTCACCGGCACCCACGGCAGCCAGATCTCTGCGGAGATGGGGATTAACCTCCCAGAGTGCGCGCAACGAGGCGGCGATGCCGGCGACCGGTTGCGGGTTGTGGAGGCCGAACTGCAACGGCTGAGAGAGCAGCTTGAAGGCGGTCAGCGTACGTTTTCTTGACCCCCCCCCCTCCTTGCTATACAATTCCCTTTCGTGTGCCCAGCAGCGCTGGGCACTCTCTCTTACTTACGACTTCTAATGCTCCAAGGAGGGAAGGTGATTTGTATGCGCTGGGAAGACATCTTCTTATAGAGCTAAAGGGCTGCAACACAAACCTGCTAGATGATCTCGAGTTCCTCAGCGAGTGCCTCCATTCCGCAGCAGTCCGATGCGGCGCCACAGTAGTCGGAGATTCGTTCTATCATTTCTCCCCACAGGGCGTGAGCGGCGTGGTGAACATCGCCGAATCGCACCTGTCCATTCACACCTGGCCTGAGTGTGGCTACGCCGCTGTGGACGTTTTCACGTGCGGAGACAAGGTTGAACCCGAGGAAGCAGCACGGGCGATCATGCAGTCAGTGGAGGCAACGGATTGCTCTCTGGTCGAGCTTCGCCGCGGACTGCTCCAGGCGAGCCCGGCGCAGGGCGCACAAGTATGAACGACAACTTACCTCCCAAACGTACCTGGTTCTACGATGCTCTGACCCCCGATCTCGGGATAGCGCATCGCGTCGATGACTTTCTGTATTCGGGAAGGAGCGACTACCAGGGTATCGAGATCATCCGGACACGCAGTTTCGGCACGTGCCTGGTACTCGACGGCAAGATACAGTCGAGCGAGGCGGACGAGTTCATCTATCATGAGGCGCTCGTCCATCCGGCCATGATCGCTCACCCCCAGCCACGAAAGGTTCTCATCGCCGGGGGGGGTGAGGGAGCCACACTGCGGGAGATTCTGCGCCACCACTCGGTGGAGCAGGCAACGATGGTAGACCTGGACGAACAGGTAGTCGCCATCTGCCGCCAGTTCCTGCCTTCCTTCAGCGACGGAGCATTCCAGGACCCTCGAACGGAATTCATCGTCGGCGACGCGCGACGATTCGTCGAAGACAGCCCGCGTACGTTTGACGTCATAGTGATCGATCTGCCGGACCCCCTCGAAGTTGGCCCGGCACAGTTGCTCTACACCTGCGAGTTCTACTCTGCTGCAAGGAACCGACTGGCGCCCGGAGGCATCATCAGCGTCCAGACGGAATCCTCACGATGGTACGACCTCGATGCGTTCGTGGCAATCGTCCGCACCATCCGCGAGGCTTTCCGATTCGTGGCACCATATCAGGTTCACGTACCCTCCTTCTCGAGCCTCTGGGGCTTCGTAACGGCGTCAGACTCACTGAGACCGGAGACGTTGTCGGTCGGAGAAGTCGACCGCCGCATCGCTCAGAAGCTGCGGCGCGAACTTCGCTCCTACGATGGGACTTCGCACCGAAGTATGTTCTCCCTTCCGAAGCACATACGAACCGCTGTCGACAACGCCGAAACGATAATCACCGACAACTCCCCCCTGTCGGTGTACTGACGACCTGCTTGTCGTTTCTCGTGGCTTCCGGCACGATGGTATAATCGGCTGGTATCCATCATGGACATCCTGTCAGCTCTGAATCCGGCTCAGCGCGAGGCCACGCAGACGTGCAGCGGTCCGCTGCTCATTATCGCCGGACCAGGCAGCGGCAAGACCCGCGTGATCACCAGTCGCATCTCTTATCTTCTGTCATCCTGCGGTGTCGATCCGAGATCGATACTCGCCGTCACCTTCACAAACAAGGCTGCGCGAGAGATGAAGGAGCGCCTGGAGCGTTCGCTGGAACACTCTGCAGCAGAGCTTACGATCGGCACGTTTCACGCCGTGTGCTGTCGCATCCTGCGGATCGACGGACAGGCGGTCGGCCTGAGCCGTGGATTCGTGATTTACGACGATGATGATCAGGTGAACCTCATCAAGCAGTGTATGACCGACCTGGGGCTTGACCCCAAGCAGTATTCTCCCCGCCTCGTACAATCGGCCATCAGTGCGGCCAAGAGTCGGCTCCTCTCCGAGCAGCGACACGCAGAGGGAATCGACAGCTACTTCGAGGAGATTGTGCACAGGGTCTACCAGCGATACCAGTCCATATTAGAACACAGCGACGCTGTCGACTTCGACGACATTCTGCTGAAGACAGTGCGGCTTTTTGAGACGCGTCCCGACATCCTTGAGCGCTACCAGGAGCGCTTCGTCCATGTGCTGGTAGATGAGTTTCAGGACACGAACCTTGCGCAGTTCGAGATCGTCAAGATGCTTGCGGCGAAGCACCGCAACCTCTGTGTCGTCGGCGATCCGGACCAGTCGATCTACTCCTGGCGTTCTGCAGACCTTCGCAACATTCTCAGCTTCGAGAAGGAATTTCCCGATGCCAAGGTCGTAGTGCTGGAACAAAACTACCGCTCCTCCAAGACGATCCTCAAAGCGGCGACTCAGGTGATTACGGCAAACGCACTGCGCAAGGAAAAGGTCCTCTGGACCCATAACGAAGAGGGCAAGCCGGTCGTACTAACCGAGTGTCTTAACGAAAAGGAAGAGGCTCAGTTCGTAGTTGAAACCATAGAGAAGCTGGTTCGCCGCGAGAAGCTTGGTTACGGCGATTGTGCCGTTCTGTATCGCATCAATGCACAGTCCCGCACTATTGAGGAGAGCCTCATGCGGTACGGAATTCCCTACAGGCTCATCGGAGGACCCCGCTTCTACCGGCGACAGGAGATCAAGGACATCATTGCCTACCTCCGGGTGTTGAATAACCCTCACGACAGCATCAGTCTGTCGCGCATCATCAATACGCCGGGCCGGGGTATCGGACAGGGAACGCTTTCCAAGCTTCAGGCGTGGGCAACGGAACGCGGCATCTCCCTGTACGACGCATTGTCTCAGATGGTCCAGGAGAAAGATCTCGCAGCGAGAGCGAGCAACGCGCTCACGAGGTTCATCGACATACTTAACGGGCTGATTAAGAAGAGACACCACGCATCTTTGCCCGACCTGATCGACGAGATCCTATTACAGACTTCGTATCGCACCTATCTTCACGAGAACGACGACGGGGAGGATCGCTGGCAGAACGTGATGGAACTGAGGAGTGTGGCCACCGAGTACGCCGATCTCGCGCCCGATGAGGCGCTCGCGGCGTTCCTCGAGAAGGTCAGTCTGGTATCCGATGTCGACGAAATGGACTCATCCTCGGACGCCGTAACTCTCATCACGCTTCACCAGGCAAAGGGACTCGAGTTCCCCGCAGTTTTCATCGTCGGCATGGAGGACGGTGTCCTGCCACATCGGAAATCGTTCGACGACCCTGCAGATATGGAGGAGGAGTGCAGACTGTGCTACGTCGGGATCACCAGGGCTCAGCGCTACCTGTTCCTCTCTCGGGCCCACCGGCGAAGCCTGTTCGGCAACGGCCTCGCCAACCCACCCTCCCGGTACCTCGAGCGCATCAGCCCGGACCTCATCAGCTCCCGTGGACTCTGGGAGGATGAAGAGGTCGGAATGGGCGGCGCCGTCTATCCGCAGCCGCTGGCCTTCGGCGTATCCGATGATGAGTTCAGGGTAGGCGACTGGGTATTCCATAAGAAGTTTGGCCAGGGCGTCGTCATGGACTGTTTTCCAGACCGAAGCGACCTTGTCGTCACGGTCTCATTCGAGGAAACAGGCGTCAAGAGACTGTTGCTGAGCCTCGCGCACCTGGAGAAGGTGGAACGATTCGACGGAATGGCCTGAGGGTCGTTGACTTTTTACACGCCACCGTGTAAACTCGCCTCCAGTGGAACTCCGTGTGCTTTCTCCCGACGTCGTTTCGCGCATCGCAGCCGGTGAAGTTGTCGAGCGCCCCGCATCCATCGTCAAGGAACTCGTCGAGAATTCCATCGATGCGGGAGCCGACAGGATCGACATTGAGTGCAGTGGTGGCGGTGCAGCACTCGTCTGCGTCGCCGATAACGGACAGGGCATACCTGCAGAGCAGGTCGACATGGCGTTCCTTCGCCACGCGACAAGCAAGATCGCATCGCTGGATGATCTGGTAAATGTACATTCGCTCGGCTTCAGGGGGGAGGCATTACCAAGCATCGCGGCTGTTGCGGACGTCGAGGTCTCAACCAGCATCGGAGATGCAGTTCCCGGCACCTACCTCTACATGCGTGGAGGCACCATCCAGCACCACGAAAGCAGACCCCGGGCGAGGGGAACTACGATTGCGGTACGGCGGTTGTTCCGGCACTTCCCGGCGCGACTCAAGTTCCTCAAGGCGGAGTCGACCGAGAACGGACATAGTGCGCAGGTGGTGAGCCAGTATGCACTGGCGTATCCGTCTCTTGCCTTCAGCCTCCTCCTTGAGGACCGGGTGGCACTGCGAAGCACTGGAAATGGAGACCTTCGCGATGTCGTAGCGGGCCTCTTCGGTGCCGAACTGGCGCGTGCCATGGTCCCGGTTGAGTACGCATCAGAACGGTTGAGCGTTGCCGGGCTTGCAGCCCCTGCTTCTCTTTCCAGGGCCGGACGGTCACACCAGAGCACGTTCATCAACCACAGATGGGTTCGCAGCCCATTGCTTCAGAGAGCGATCGACGAAGCCTATCGCGGGATGCTGCATGAGGGGAGGAACCCCATCGCCATTCTGAACCTGGATCTACCCCCGAACCGCGTCGACGTCAACGTGCACCCAAGTAAGGCACAGGTGAAGTTCGCCGATGAACAGGAGGTCTTCAGGGCCGTCCGCGAGGCGTTGAAGGGGGCTCTGGCGAGGACGAGCGTGGCGACTGACTCGCGGCATATCTCCCTGTCCTCAGGGGGTACCCAGGGCGCATGGCTCGTTGCCGAGGCTACGCAAGACAGCGCCTACCCGCCCGCTGCAGCAGAACCCACCACCGGCGCCGGATCTCTGCCTCCTTTGCGCGTCCTCGGACAGATACGTAATACCTACGTCGCTGCTGAGGGACCGGATGGGCTCTACCTCATAGATCAGCATGCAGCACACGAACGGGTAGTCTACGATCGCCTCATCGGCAGGCGCACGGGACATGAGATCGAGGTCCAGGGATTGCTTGAGCCAATCGCCATTGAGCTGACACCGGCCGAGGATGCCACCCTCAGCACTATAATGGACAGATTGACTGAAGTGGGCTTCGCAATCGAGGCTTTCGGCAGTCGAACCTATCTACTGCGGAGCTTTCCGGCCGTCATAGGAGAGGCGGACGTCGTCGACATTGTACACGACCTGCTGCGGGAGTTGACGGACGTCAACCAGCGGGGTGTATACGAACGACTCGCCACCTCTATCGCGTGTCATGCCGCGGTTCGAGCTGGCAAGCACCTCGCGACGGAAGAGATGCGGCACCTGATTCGGCAACTCGAGGCTTCCACGCAGCCGCGCACGTGCCCGCATGGCCGCCCCACTGTGGTGCGATTCGACGAGGCACAGCTCGAGAAGATGTTCGGTCGGCGCACCTAGCCATTGCGGGCCGCAAGCTCCCGATTCCTCCGCGAGTACCGCTCGAACCTGATAGTGGATCTCGCCGCGTGCCGAATCGAGTTGTATACGGGAATACCCGCCCTATAGCATTTCTCACGGGCATGCACCAGCCAGTCATAGTGCTCGGGAAACGTCACCATCTGGATCACCACAACCACCGGCTTCCCAAAATCACGGTATCCTCGCACCACATCGTCCACCAACTTGTCCCATATCTCCTCATGAAGCTCGGGTGGCCGCGCAATGAGTCCCACCGAGAAGTGCACTATTGAGAAGTCGATATCCCTGTACTCGCTGAAGACCTTGAGCACCGGGTAGTAGCCCACCGCCCATGCTTGCGCCGAGAGATCCATCGGATTGTTGATGATCGTGCCCGCCTCGGAGCCAAGCAGCCCGGCAGTGCGTCTGCGCATCTCCTCCGGGAACCCCGGGATCTCCAGTCCCTCATTGTTCGCCTCATCGCCAGCAAGCACGGTGGCCCCCCCGCCGAGACCAAGCAGCGCCACTTTCCTCCCCATGGGCTTCTTGAAGAAGCTGAACGTGACCGCCATATCGATCCACTCTTCGATGGTGTGCACACGAACAGCGTTCACCTGGTGCAGCAGGCCTTCCCACACCTTGTCTGCTCCGGCGAGGGAGCCGGTATGTGACGCCGCTGCCCGAGCGCCAGACTCGCTGGTGCCGACCTTCAACATGATAACCGGTTTTCGCCGCGCGGCACGCTCAAGTGCCTTCTTGAAGCGGAACCCGTCCTTCACACCCTCGATATACGCCATGATGATCCTCGTGTCGGGATCATCGGCCATGTACTCCATCAGGTCGGTTTCGTTCACATCGCTCGCGTTACCGTACGACACCACTTTGCTGAAGCGCACACCACGACGCGCAGCTTCGCGGGCAACATAGATAGCGTTGCCCCCACTCTGGCAGATGGCACCGACCGGCCCACTCTCGTTGCAGAGGTCGGCGAGAAACGATATTCCGGATCCGGGACAGTACACACCCATACAGTTAGGGCCGATGACCCGAATCCCGTACTGGCGCGCCACTGCGAGCACATCCTTCTCGAGTTGTATACCCTCGGGCTGCCCCAGCTCAGAGAACCCGGACGTAAAGAAGTGAATCGCTTTCACTCCCTTCGCGGCGCAATCGTTCGTCAACTGCAGTGCACCGGCAGCTGGTATTGAGGATATGACGTAGTCGACCGGACCCGGGATATCCCTAACACTCGGGTACACAGTGAGCCCCCGCATCTCTCCACCCCTCGGGTTTACCGGGTAGAGTTGCCCTTTGAACCCGCACCTCATCATCGCATCGAGATAACCATTGCCGCCCAACTGGCTGGGACCTGCTTTCGTAGAGACTCCCACGATTGCAATCGACCGTGGATTGAAGACGGCGTCGAGATTGGATGTGCTCATCGTGCTCCTTCCGGCATGTAGTATCCTTGCGCGGGAATTCTACTACATCTCCTCGTGCGAGGGCCGATGCAAACGCCGACCGAAGAGCATCTGCGCCCCATGCCCGGTCGCTCACACGCACGACCTCGTATGCTACACTTGAGCGCTCATAGACCGTTTAGAGGAGGCGTCGCGATGATCAGGGCGGCAGTCGTAGGTGCAACAGGAATAGTGGGCCAGCAGTTCCTCGTCGCGCTTAAGAATCACCCCTGGATCGAGGTCAGGTCCCTTGCAGCCTCCGAGCGTTCGGCAGGGCAGAGCTACCGGCAGGCTATCACGGACCCCTCCTCTGGAGCCCTGCGCTGGTTCTGTGATGAACCGCCCGTGGATGAGGCCATGGAAATGCCGGTGGTCAACGCGGCGGACCTCGACGTTGGGGATCTTGATGTCGTGTTCACCGCGATCGAATCCGATCCTGCGAAGTCCCTCGAGCCTCTGTACGCAGCCGACGTGCCGGTCATCAGCACCGCGTCCGCGTTCCGCTATGAGGATGATGTGCCGATTCTCATTCCCGGGGTGAACGCCAGCCATGCGCGCCTGCTGGAGACGCAAAGGAAGCGGCGTGGATGGAAGGGCTTCATCACGCCGATCCCCAACTGCACCACGTGCGGTCTTGCTATCACACTGAAGCCGCTGCACCAGGCCTTCGGCATCGATTCAGTCATCATGACCTCGCTCCAGGCGATGTCAGGCGCGGGACGGAGTCCCGGTGTCATCGGCCTCGACATACTGGACAACGTCATTCCTTTCATACCGGGTGAGGAGGACAAGGTCGAAAAGGAGACCCAGAAGCTTCTCGGACAGGTGAGCGCTGATTCCATACTTCCGGCTGCCTTCAAGGTGAGCTGTACGTGCACTCGAGTCGCCGTGCTCGAGGGTCACACCGAGGCGGTGTTCGCGTCCACCCAACAGCCGTGTGATGTGGATTCAGCGGTCAAGGTTATGCGGGAATTCACCGGAGGAGACGATATTGCGGGGCTGCCGTCTGCGCCGCAACACATGATTCTGGTAAACGATGATCCATTCCGGCCACAGCCACGACTTGACAGGGACAATGATGGTGGCATGGCCACCACGGTGGGACGTGTGCGACAGGAGTCGGTGCTTGAGAACGGCATCAAGTACGTGCTGGTCTCTCACAACACCAAGATGGGTGCGGCACGCGGCGCGGTACTTGTGGCAGAGATGCTGATGCGCGACGGCTACATCGCCTAGCGCCGTGTCAGAACTCCGCGAACTTCAGCGGCTCCATGCGTCGGCGATTCACCTCGAGGGAGAAGACGTCCGGCCGGGCATAGTGCCCCGCCACATCGAGCAATTCCTTCTCCTCAGGAATCCGGCCGAGGTCAATTTCCGCATAGATGATGGTTTCGCAGTCGTACACAGGCCCAGCCAGATAGCGGGCATCCGGACCGATTATCGCACTGCCTCCCAGGCACAGCTGCTCAGGGAAAACCTCCATTTCTTTGGCCAGGGGGAAGTCAGCGGGCAGCATAGACCTGGTAAGGTAGCTGGCAGCCGCCACAACGAAGACCTTGCCCTCGAACGCCATAGCCCGGCATGAGAGAAGAAAGGTCTCGGGAGCGCTCGGCCAGACCGCGGCGTGTACCTGTTCTCCCTGCGCGTAGAGGGTGTAGCGGGCCAGCGGCATCCAGTGCTCCCAGCAGACGAGTCCGCCGAGTCTACCGACTGAGGAGTCGAAGACCGACAGGGTCGATCCATCCCCCCTGCCCCATACCATCCGCTCGTGATACGTGGGGACGAGCTTCCGATGGGTGCCCAGAAGCGTTCCGTCGCTATCGATAAACAGCATTGAGTTGTATATCGTCCCCGTCGGCGAACGTTCGTTGATGCCCACTACGACTGTCATCGAGTGCCTTTCCGCTGCCTCGCAGAGGCGCTCGACCGCCGGACTCGGGATCTCAACCGCATTGCGGTAAAACTGAGCGTACAGCTGTTTGGAAGGCCGATAGTTCCAGCGCGAATCGGCATTGGTCCACACAGGGTATCCGGACACCCAGGTCTCAGGAAACACCGCCAGCTTCGCTCCAGCCGCCGCCGCCTCTGCGATAAGGCCGCAGCCCTTCTCAACTGTCGCGTCCCTGTCCAGAAAGACCGGGGCCGCCTGAACCGCAGCTACCTTGAATGCGCCTGGCTGGTCGCGAGTTACGGCCCCTCTGTGGGCGTTTCGTTCAGCAGACTGTTCCTGGTGTTCCATATCCTGCGCCTTTCCATTCGGTACCCTGGTCCACCGGCTTCCGTCCACCCCGCACGTTCATGAGAGTATAGAGGTGCCACAACGAGTGGTCAATCTGAACCCGGAATGTACTCCGTTGTCCTCACCCGCCATCCGCGCGCTATAATGGCAACGGCTTCGCACTCCCTGAGGAGCATGATTAGAGTGGATGATCAGGTAACCGTACAGATCAGGATTCCGCGGCAGGTACTTGCCGACGTCGAAGAACAGAGCCAGGCGCGAGGTGAGACTCTCAGCCAGTTCTTCTGCAGGGGGGCACAGACGTTGCTGCGCCGCCACAAGGAGCGACGCATGCTCGAGGAATACGTCGAGTCGCGCTCGAAGATGCCGGACCCGGCGGAAATCGAGGATGCCCGCAAAGTGCTGGAGGACGTAACCGACGAAGAGGATGCATAGTCAGATGCTAGTGGTAGAGTCGCGGGAGCAGCCGCGCGAGCACCTGCGGCAACTCTGATACCGAGTACGCCACCTCGCACTTCCCTGCACCATATAGCCCCTCCTGGGGCGCTGCTATTGAAATCGTGAGTACATCTACACCCATTCTTCGTCCCAGTTCAAGCGCCTGGCGCACCACATATGAGTCTTTAGGATGACCGTCCGTGAAGTGTAGCACAAGCTTGCGTTCGGCAGTCCTGCGTCGGAGCTCCAGCATCGCGGCGGCAATCGCCTCGCCGCTGGGCGTTCCTCCCTCCATCCACACTTCACGCAAGGAGAGAGGGGAGCCAGTCGACGCCAGTCTTGTCAGCCGTACCGGCGCGCCCTGTTGCAGCCCGGCGCTCGTATACGTCAATATCTCAAACCAGACGCGCGGCGCCAGCGGCCCCAGAGCCTCGGCCACCACGCATGAGGCACGATTGACTACCGGCATGTGAGAGCGCATCGACGCCGATACGTCAACGAGAAATACCAGCGCCAGAGAGCATCCCCCCCGACGATCGCGCCTCTTGAATACATGGTCCTTGCCCGCAGCTGCCTTGGTGAGGGCTCTTCCATCCAGCTTGCCCCGAGGCAGCCCGTAACGCCAGCGCGTCCGCGACTCTTCCAGTCGCGAGAACAGGTGCCTCACCGATTCTATCTCACGCGCCGTCTCGCGCAGTGCGCGTTCATGCTCGATCGGGTCGTACCGGGCATGTCTGATCGCAGTGACGGCCGCTCGTACGCCCATCTCCCGCAGTTCTCCCGTCACAAACTGGACTTCATGGGATGATGCGCCTTCCTCCTCAGGCCAGTCGCCAGAGTGGTTAGCTGGAACAGGAGTACTGATTCCCGTCATATCCAGAAGACCCCCCGGGTCCGCCCCTCCCTGTGCGTTTCTGCGCAGTTGTCGCTGGCTCTCCAAAGTTTCTTCTTCCGCGAGAGGTCCTTCCAGCTCGTCGCACCATCTTCCCTCATGCGGCGAGGCATCGCGGGGAAGTCGGCTCAACCATTCCCACAGCTTTCCTGCCAACTCAACCCGCTTCAGTGAATCCCGCTCTTTGAGGTAAACTCTGGCACGGGTGTCGAGTTCCCCTACCATGTCCCACACGTTTGCATCAGATTCTGCTCCCCGGGTCTCACCGTAGAGCCTCCATCCAACCCAGGCGCCCAATACCATGTTCCGTGAAGGGCACACCCCAGTATCGTTGGAACGCGCAGGATTCCGCCACGGCAGCAGCGTGCGCCGCATAGTCCGAAGGTATTCCACCAGAGTTGGTGATAGCCTCCGGAGTCTCCTTACGATGTACATCTCTTCCAGTGTATGGTGGAACCGGGCGAATTCGTTGCGACTCTCCTCATCGAGTTCCTCCCAACCCGACCATTCGGAGCTTGCTACGGACAGCTCGCGCATGGCCGCCTGCCGAACTGCGATGCCGACGATACAATCCACCACGAGGCCCGGAATCGGTGCCGCGAATCCGCTCAGCAACCGCGGATCGAGAATCACGGGAGATGGAAGAGGTGTCGCCGCATCCTGTTCCGCACTACGCAGTCTGTGCTGCACCAGTTCCGCCTGAGTAGCGGCGCCTCCGAGCACCGAGGACAGTTCCCGGGATCGATCTGCTGAACGGTCCACGCGCCAGTAATCGGAAAGGCAGCGGGCCGGTTCGGTGGAGTCCTCAGTTCTCATCAGTTGCCGACGCGTAGGGCTCATCTTCCACCCACTGCAGCGCCAGCAGCGCTGCTTTCTCAAGCGACACGTCGTCTGTGCCGAAGATGACTGCCGTCTCCACCGCCTCGCGAAGGGTAGCTCCCTCGCAGACCTCTTCGGCGGCAACCAGGAGCTGGCGGGTCGAAATGGGAATCGGGCGGGCCGCTTTCCGCAGCGTATGCGCGAACTCGGTCAGTTTGTCCGCCATCCGCGGGGTGAGGCCGTGTGCGCTGAGGATAGCTGCTTCCTCTCGCCTGGGAGGATAGTCAAGTCGGACAGTCCTCGGAAACCGGTCTCTCACTGCGGCGTCAAGAGGGTTGACTCCATAGAACTCCTCGCCCTCGTTGAGCGTCGCAAAGAATACGACGCCGGGCGCCACTTTCACCTCGCTGGTAAGGTCGTCGCTCCACAGGGATCTCCGCCAATCGAGCAACCCGAGGATGGCGTTCAATACTTCGGGGTGGGCTCTGTTGATCTCATCCAGCAGCACCACGCAGTACGGCGTCTCTACCGCATGAATGAAGCGTGCCTTGCGATACCACGTCTCCCCCCGATTCAGTCTGTCCTTTCCAAACCACTGTTCCGCATCTACAAATGAACCGCAGTGCACTTCATAGAACGGCCTGCGCCAGCGCGCCGCGAAGGTCCTCGCAAGTGTCGTCTTGCCACAGCCTTTGGGACCACGGACGAGAATGTTGACCTGCTCGCCGCGCTCTGATCGTGAGGCAACACGGCCGAGTCGCTCGAGGTTCTTGCTTGATACCCAGAATCCCTCCTCGTCAGGAGGGATATCCAACAGCGGCGGCGTGTCGCCGGGCTGCCCGGGCTCAAATCGTTCAGCTTGCTTCATGGTGTTTCGTCGCCGCAGCCCACCGGCGGGCCGCCCGCAGGCAATTCTACAGACCGACTCTGCTGTCTACAAACGCGTCGACCTCGGGGTGTCAGTGCGAGTCACGTGCCGCAACGGGACTCAGATGGGACGGCCTCGCCATATAGAGGAGAAGGCCGCACGCCACAAGAGATCCGGCGAGGATATAGAGCATCGGCGTGTAGCTGCCCGTGATATCGAACAGGTACCCCGAGAGCCACGGGCTTATCGCTCCCCCTGACGAGATGCCGAGCACCATCATCCCCTGTATGGCCCCGTAGGACCTGCCGCGGAACAGGTCAGCCACAGACGCGAACAGTATCGGTGGCAGTACGCCTATCGCGAAACCGAAGGTGACGGCAAACAAATACGCCATCCACGGCTGGGTCG
>PUON01000015.1 GCA_003552125.1 Dehalococcoidia bacterium
CTGTGCGCTACGCCATGGTAATCGGGGACCTGCCGTTTCTCTCTTATCAGACCGATGCCAGGGACGCCATCTACAACGCTGGACGGCTGATTAAGGAGGGTGGCGCCGACGTGGTGAAGCTCGAGGGCGGACAGGAGTTCGCTCCCACAGTGAAAGCCATTGTCAGGGCTGGAATCCCTGTAGTGGGACACATTGGAATTACGCCGCAGAGCGCGTCCATGTCGGGCGGCTTCAGGGTTCAGGGCACAGACGTGACTACCGCCCAGAAGCTGATTGAGGATGCTCGTGAACTGGAAGCCGCCGGGGCCTTCATGCTGACACTTGAAGGCGCGCCTGACCGGCTTGCCGAGGTTATATGCCGGAGTCTATCCATACCGGTCACCACAATGGGAGCAGGACCGAACACCGACGGACAGACGATCAATATGTACGACATACTCGGACTATTCGATCGCTTCACACCGAAGTTCGTCAAGCGGTACGCGAACCTTGCGGAGATAATTCTCCAGGCCCTTGAACAGTACAAACAGGAGGTTGAGCAGGGCGTGTATCCCGGTCTGGAGCACACATACCACATTAAGGATGAGGTGCTGAAGGAAATACTGGGTCATTAGGCGTGTCAGTTCTGCATGCGGAACCACACCGCGCCTGGCATTGAGGGCTGGATAGCGATGGATGAAGGAACGATAGTTCGACCGCCCCGGGAGATCCTGGCCGGGTTCAGTTCCATTCCCACGGCGACGATCAGCGATGTGCTCGATGGCATGAAGATAAGTGGGATTGTCAATGGATTGCGCTGTCTGATTCCCGACATTCGCATCTCTGGCTGTGCCTTCACAGTGAAATCGACGGCCGGAGAGAGGGATACGTACACGGCCGCCGATTTTCCGATTGGCCGGGTGATTGAGCAGATGCAGAAGGGAGACATTCTTGCTTGTGATCTCGGGGGCCGTGAAGTATCTCATGCCGGTGGATTGGCGTGTACCGCGATGAAGGCGAGAGGCGTCTCCGGGATGGTGATTGATGGCGGGTGCAGGGATGTAGACCATATTCTCAGCATCGGCTTCCCTGCCTATGCGCGCCACGTGTGTGCCACCGGTGCGAAGACCAGGGTGAAGATACTCGCGATTAATGTGCCAGTCGAGATCAAGGGGATACGGGTGAATCCCGGGGACGTGATTGTAGCCGACATAACTAGCGTGGCGATCGTCCCCTCACGTGTTGCACCTGAGGTGCTGGAGGAATGTCGACGTCGCGAGCAATTGGAGAGTCAGTTTGTGAGCAACCTGCAGCAGGGTGGGACGTTCGAGGAGTCACATAGACAACTGGGAATCCTGTAAGTCGTCGTGTGCTGTTGTGCTGCCTACGTGACGCATCTATTTTGCAGCAGTACCCTGCCGAATCGGACAGGCGAGTGGCTGACGGGATGGTATCGGCAAACGTGCCCTGGTCTAGCTCGCTGCGACGGGAGTGCAGGATCGCTTAGGGGGTTCCGTGACACTGGCAAATGAACTGAAGAGCATTGTTGGCGAGGACTTCGTGATTACGAGGCGTGACCAGATGATGCAGTACCTGCTGGATGAGACGCCACAGGCGGTCAAGCCCGTTCCTGCTGACGAGGTCCTTGTTGCAAAGCCCTCCTGTTCCGCCGAGGTCTCCGACCTGCTCAAGCTGGCGAACCGGACGCGTACCCCGGTCTATCCCCGAGGTGGCGGCACTAGTACGGTCGGCGGGCCGATTCCCACGACCAATGGCATTGTGCTTTCGCTCGAGCGCATGGATCGATTGATAGAGATCGACATGGACAACCTGATGGTCGTTGCAGAGGCGGGGGTGACAATGGAGACCATGCTTCGGGCCGTGGAAGGGAAGGGACTCCTCTTTCCCCCACACCCGGGTGACGAGGGTGCTCAGGTGGGCGGCGTCGTCGCATGCAACGCTGGAGGCTCCCGTGCGGTCAAGTACGGGATTGTAAGGAACTATGTGAAGGGCTTGGAGGTGGTGCTTGCCACGGGAGAGATGGTCTCGATGGGTGGAAAGCTGCTGAAGAACAACACCGGGCTGGACCTGATGCACCTGATGATCGGGAGCGAGGGTACGCTTGGCATCATCACCAGGGCCGTATTTCGCCTCTATCCAATGCCTGCGGTGACAGCTGTGCTTCTGGTGTCGTTCGGGGATCGTCGAACGGCAGTGGCAGCAGTTCCCCGGGTGTTGCAGTCGGGCATTTTGCCGCTCGCGGTGGAGTACGTGGAACGCGACATAATAGATATTTCAGCTCACCACCTCGGCATGAGTTGGCCTGCGAAGCGGGGTGATGCACACCTCATTTTCACCGTCGATGGGAGGAGCGAGGACGAGGTGTACGCGTTGTGCGAGCAGATCGCTGCCGCCTGTGATGCGAGTGGGTCAGTAGATACGCTCTTTGCTGAGACGAAGCAGGAGCAGGATACTATCCTGCGCATCCGAAACGAATTGTATGGCGCGTTGATGGGTGATCTGGCGGAATCGCTCGACCTCGCGGTTCCGCCTGCGAAGGTGGCGGATTTCCTTGACGCGGTTGAGCGCATCGCGCGGGAGTACGGCAGCCGCATTCCCAACTACGGGCACGCCGCCGATGGCAATCTGCATCCCCACCTGATGATGGATCTTCAGCAGCGCGGAATACTGTGGGAGGTCAAGGATGCCATCTACGAAGAGGGCGCACGGCTGGGCGGCACCGTGACTGCGGAGCATGGGGTAGGACGCTCTCGGCGCATATACTTCAACCGGTATACGGACGCCACGTCGAGGCGTTTGATGCGCGGCATTAAGGACTTATTTGACCCAAACGGCATTCTGAATCCAGGAGCGGCCATTGAGTGATGCTTTCTGGCTGTGCCCGTGCGAGGTAGGCATCATGAACCGGCTATGATAAGCGATGCACGGCGAAGAGCAGGGAGTGTCGGCTCCGAGCCGACACTCCCTTTGACTTTCCCGGATTACCGGCTAACGCTCGTAGCAGTAAGGGTATGCGCTGCTGTAGTCGTGCTCCGGTATCTCGTGATGGGTCTCGTTCTGGTCACCCATGATGAGTCCGATCGGGTATGAATGGCCGGTGAGCCACAGATTCTCGAGTCCCTTGATGAACTTGTCGAAGTTCCTGATATTGATTGCCAGCGCGACCTCCATGTCGTTGAAGCCGCCCCATCGCCTTGATCCCATGCATGGGAAGGCGACGACGGTGACTTTCGACTCGTCCACGTACGCGGTAGCGGTCGCTGCCGAGCAGATTCCTGCCAGGCTGCCGTACGAAGTAGTGTACGGTCCGCCCGTGTACCAGAGCGAGGCATCCATGATTCGATTCACCATGCCTGGGTATACAGCAGCAAAGATGATGTCCGGCTCGACGGGGAAATCTTCGAGCGCCGCAATAGTGGCGGCCTGCATGCTTCGCTCCGGTACGCTCACCAGCGTGCTCATGGCGCTTCGTGCAAGCTCCTTGGTCTCGAAATGGATTCGCTCGACATGCTCTCCGCTCAGGATTGATTCAAGCCTCTCGCCCAAGCCTGTCATGCCCGGGCCAATCTGGCAGGTGAAGTCGTCGGCGGTGACGAGGAAGCGAGGACGGACATCTGCGGCGAATGTGCGCGCCTCTGTGAGGTATTGACACCAGGTGCGCTTCCTGGTTGGGCGCGCACCGGCATCAGGTGGAATCTGCTCCCCCGCTTTCCACAGTCTGATACCTACGGGAAGGGTGGCCATTCTGAGATGGCGTTCCAGTTGATGAGCTCTCTGTGCGTTACGGGTCCTCACATCTGCCATATTACACTCTCCTTTCTCGCTGTTCCTCGTGGCTGCGTACTTCGCGTCGTTGGTGCAAGAAAGTGATCGCAGTCCGATGAGGGGATTGCATTGTTGAAGACGGGGTCGGGCGGGTTTGGGGTGGCTGGTAGATGACTTCGGCGGCAAAGGCCCGATGCGCGACCGATTCGGCTTGGGGTCGCAACTCGCGCGCCGCATTATGGCGGCTCCCCACGTGACTACGATGGCCACCCGCGTTGATACCTCTCCAAGCAGCGGGCATGCGGGATTATAGGACGGTGTAACCTGAGGTGGCAATGGTCGCTGCTCAGCCTCAGAGTTGAGTGCTCCACCTTACGCGGCGACAGTATGCTGTGGCCTCAAGTCGCCGGCGGCGCATAGCAGGGCGGCACGTTATGCCTGCGACGCTGCAGGCATAACGTTCATCGAGACCAAGCCTTCCGGTTCGTGTTCTGGTCTTGTGCCAGATACAGGCCTAGCCGGCGGACGAGAAGCCCCAGACGAGCAAACCGACGATTGCAATGGCACCAATCACGAGGAGAATTACGCGCAGCAGGCCACCGCGCCCTGTCATGCCGCAACCGTATTCCCGCTCATTCGAAGGGGTAGGAGTCTCTTCGCGTTCTTCCGGTTCCATGTTTCCACCTCCCATTCACGCTGGCACTGGCTCCAAGGGAAAGGTCGTACGGTCTATTCTTCTATCAATTCGTACCGGATGAATACCTCATTATAACTTGCCCAGAGGATTGACTCATCCTCGAGATCACCATATATCTGAGTGTGTACAGGCAAGGTGTTGGATATGAAATACTCCTCTCCCTTCACCATTGGCTCCACCTGGGAAATGCTCTTCTCCACCTCCCCCAGCAGTACCCAATCCTCAGACAAGCTCCCTCTTGTGTGTCCTGTGTCACCGTAAATACGGCTCTCCTGGGAGATCATCGGCCTGTAAGCCCATCGCGTTTCCTGCTCACAACCGGTAACGACCATCGCCAAGGCAATTGCGCCAGTTACCAGCAGCAACATACTGCGCCTCATCTTCATAGCATTTTCCTCCTGACCCTACCAGATGATCGATGTCGTTCCCGATTGGAGTCCTGCGATGCCTCCATGATGAATGGGTTCGGTGGTCATAGATGGACGAAGGCGATCATCCCCGTTCCCTGGAACCCTCCTGTCCTTGTACCCTTCTCCACGTCGCCATACCGGTGTAGTTATGGACTGCGGTGTGGCACGTGCCACCAACGGGCTTCAGTCTGGGATCTGCCCGTAGAACATACGCAGAACCATGCCCCGTGCGGAACTCGTTCACGTCTTCTGCCCGACTCACAATTCCGCATGGATCATTATGGTATACGCCGACTGCGGCAAAGTATCACACGCTCTGTGCACAGAATCTCTAATTGGTTCGCAATGAGCCCCCTGGTTGGAGCAGACGCGACCAAGCGGGAGAGTGATGATGCAGGGATATCTGAGCGGCATACGGACTGACGAGAGAACTAAGCGGACCTGCATGTGAAGTCATTCGGCGTGCGTACAATCGTGTGGGTCTCGCTGAAGTCCTACCGACTCCAAAGGGTTACTCATTCAGAGTCGCCTTTCCGGCCAGCGACGCGCTCAGTGCTTTCGGTTGGGTCGCGGGTGGGGCACACGTCGTACGGTCGCACACGTACGCTGCTGCGCGCCCCTCGACGAGGTCATGCCCGCCTGCAACCGGCGCGAGTGCAGCGACCTCACTCTCCATCTCGATCACTGGCAGAAAGACCAACAGATTATCCGGGGCGTATGTGGTCGCTGCCTGCTGCAGCAGATCGCGCGTGTCCTGAGCACCCCGTTCACCGGCCACCACGGTAACGCGGGTGTTGCCTGAGTGAAGCATGTACGCCATAAGGATGCCGGGAAACTGGCTTGGACTGCGACAGACGGTCGTGCCGAGGGCCGAGAAGAGACGGTCGGCAGCCTCGCGAAGGTCAGACCGTTCAGTGAGCCTGGCTAGCCGCACCAGCACCATTCCGGCAACCGAGTTCCCCGATGGGAGCGCACCGTCGAAGAGCGGCTTGACTGGTACCAGCAACTGCTCCCCTTCGACACCTACCTGGAAGAAGTCCCCTGAAGCTTCGTCACGGAATGAGCCAAGAATTCTCTCGGCCAGTTGCAGAGACCAGCGCAGATGACGCACGTCCTGCGTCGACTGAAACAGTTCAAGGAGACCGTGCGCTACAAATGCGTAATCTTCAAGGAAACCGGGAGCGGAAGTCCTGCCGTTCTTCCAGGAGTGCATGAGCACGCCGTCAGTACGTCGCATACCTTCCATCACAAAGTCCGCAGCTCGGGACGCAGCCGACACAAAATCACTGCGATTGAGCACCCTGCCAGCGCGTGCCAGGGCGGCAATGACGAGTCCGTTCCAATCGGCCGATACTTTCCGATCTACAGAAACCGGCTCCCTCTGCGCCCGCGCTTCCAGGAGCTTCGTCCTTGCGCTGGACAGCAGCCGCTCGACCTCGCCGGGTGGTAAATGCAGCTGTTGCGCCACCACTTCGGGTGGATTGATCAACGCGAGAGTCAGCTTCTCATACTCACTGGGCTCATTGGATCGTCCTGCGCGCTGCTGTCCGCTGCCTATGCCCATGGAGACCCGCAGTATGTCCAGTTCATCCGCGTTCAGCAGCTGGCGCAACTCGCGCAGGCTCCACAGGTAGTACGCACCCTCGACGCGTTCGGAGTCCGCGTCCTCTCCACAGTAGAATCCTCCTTCGGGACCGGTCAGTCTCCTTAGTACGTACTCCAGCACATCTCGTGAAGTCTGTGCGTAGACGACGTCCGCTGTCGCCAGAAATGCGTCCAAATACACGTCCGCCAGTAGCGCCTGGTCGTACAGCATCTTTTCAAAGTGAGGCACTGCCCAGCGTTCATCGACAGAGTAGCGGTGGAATCCTGATGCAAGGTGGTCATAGATTCCGCCATGCCGCATCGCTTTCAGCGTGTGCTGCACCATTGCGAGCACCTCAGGATCGTGGCTGTCCCACCACTGCATGAGCAAGAACGAGAGCCGAGTGGGCATCGGGAACTTTGGTGCAACACCGAATCCGCCGTAAGTGTGGTCGAACGCACGCTTCAGATCTGCGACGGCCTTGGAACGGGCATCAGTCGGGAACCCTGAGCCGGTAGGTGTAACGAGCGCCTGTGTGGCTGCCTGAACGATCTGGTTTCCGGACCGCAGCAACTCTTCGCGCTTGGATGGTTGGGCCCAGTAGTCGGTCACGTACGGCAGCAACTGAAGCAGTCCCATGTGTCCTGCGCTGGATTCGCGGGGCAGGTATGTGCCAAGGAAGAACGGTTTGCCATCAGGCGCCAGGATTCCGGTCAGAGGCCAGCCGCCCTGTCCGGTGACCAGTTGCGCCATCATCATGTACACCTGGTCTATGTCGGGTCGCTCTTCTCTATCAACCTTGATACTGACGTAAGAATCGTTCAGAAGAGCAGCTACGGTGTCGTCCTGGAAAGACTCAACCTCCATGACATGGCACCAGTGGCACGATGAATAGCCGATGGAGAGAAAGATGGGCTTATCTTCGCGCTTCGCTTTGTCAAACGCCTCGCCACCCCATGGAAACCAGTCGACCGGATTGGTGGCGTGCTGCAGCAGGTATGGACTCGTCTCGAACTGAAGGCGGTTGCGCTTTGCGGCTGGCTGTCCTTCGAAGACTGAATCCATGTACCCTCCAATCGTATTAATCAGGTGCCTTAGTGGCACTGATGAAGGCACCCACCACGCCCCACGTACGTTGCCCCTGTATTCATTGTAGCGGTGTGGCGGTGGTCGTGCGAATGGATGCAGGGAAGTTCTGATTTGACCTGCAGCGCCTGTGGCCTGTATCCGGCCTGAATGCCTCTGAAAGGCGTGTCATCAGGTACATAAGACCGGTTTCAGCATGAGCGGAGACCTGCGTTGGGGTGAAGTGAAGGGTGCTCCTCGCAGCTGGGCACGGCGCACTGATCCGCACAGATGAAGATAAGGTTTCGATACCGAACAATCGCGCATAACACCTGGAATGCGTTCGGCTGGAGAGAACCTGATGGTTGTAGCTTACTGTTGACTGCCGATGATAAGCCTGAGTCCTTAAAGCAGAACTGGGGGTCACTCGATTCTGAAGCCGCGGGGAATCAACAGCGGTTACACTGCGATGTTACCCGTCTGTTCGCAATCACTCGCCTAATCCCGCGGCGGCTCATCACTGACGCTTCGCGAATGCGTCCCTTCTGCCTGGTCGAAACGCTTCGCATGGCTGCGAAGCCGCCTGCCATACAACAAGTGGAAGGCACCGTAGATGACCAGCGCCAGCACAATAACGGTTGTTGTGGTCACTTGCTGTCAACCCCCCTTCCATCAGGATAACTCGAGATTCTTCTCGCCGCAACCGGGATTCCCACGTCAGGTTCAGATCTGGATCGAACCGATAATGCAAAGTGGATCTCCCGCGTGACGTTTCTGTTTTCGGGTCGCACCTCCGGACAGGTAATAGCGCAGTGCAGTCTTCGCTTCATGAACTCCTGATCGTGTAGCCTGCGCGATATCTGAACACACCGTCCAGATTGACGACACAGCTGGAGTTCTGATCTCCGTTGTGGGCACCTGCTGGCCAGGTGGGGTCCAAGCTGGCGTGAGTACGCGGGAATCCCTTCTTCCCCAATGGTGAATCCAGACGATACCCTGTAGTCAGACGTACGTCACAGACATTACTCCCTGCCTGGTATGACTTGAGTCGGCACGCGGATTGTCAGGAGAACAGGATACCGCGGAGCACTTCGTAGCCGAAGATTACCTGGACTGCGTGCCGCAGCACTCGCCCAAGGAATGTGGCGATCACGAGCTTCCACAACGGATAGCGTATCGATCCGGCGACGAGTCCGATCAGGTCGTACAACAGCTGTGGCATCAGTGCAAACAGGAAGATGGCGAATGCGCCGAAGCGATTCATCAGCCGTTCCGTCTGTTTGTAGCGCCTGGAATGCCTCGAAGCGAGGAAGGTGTGTCCCAAAGAGCCGGCGAAGTACGCGGTGAGCTCGCCTATAGTTGCCCCGACAGACGCAACCAGCGTGAGGAAGTACGGGTTCATCCACGTGGCTGAAGTGATGTTTACGATTCCGCCTCCCGGAACCGGCACCAGTATCGTTGCACATGTAATCAGGTTGATGAAGAAGACTCCAGCATAGCCGTAGTCTTTGGTGCTCTCCTCATGTAGCTGAGTGTAGCCGAACCAGACGGATAACGCGGAGAAGAGGACAATCAGCAATACAAGTGCGATACGTACCCATCGTTTTGACTGGTATACCTCGGTACACCGGACTATCAGCGTCTCAGCGGACATATGGCTGAGTGTATCACCCGCGGTTTCTGCCTGGATTTCAGCGGATGCTGCGCATACGGTGCCTTCGAGTTCCTACGGAGCACGGAATCCTGAGTTCACGTGTCTGTGCCCCGTGGTTGACTGTTCGAATCCAGGTGCATGTATAGTGGATAGTGTTGAACCCACCAGCCAGATGCGGCCCGTGCAAGCGACACGGACTGTTGCACATACGTGCTGTCACCCCCGTTTTAGCATCCACTTGGCCGTCGGCGGCGACATCACCCATCTAATACCATTTGGATAGTTGGGAAATGAGGGCGCGAGATGTGCCGCTATCCGGCAGTTATCCAGAATGTGGTGCAGGCGTGTGCCGGCCCTTGCATCTCCGTATCAGTGCCTTCAGTTGTGAGCGTGGCTTTCAGCGTGTACATACCGGTTTCCAATTGAAACTGACCAGTATCCAATCGCTCGAAGTACAGCACTGCGTCTGTGGTGTACGTCTCATCGCCCACAACCATCAGAAAGGGCCGGTCATCAGACCAGCGCCACACCTCCTCATCCTCGATATCGTGAATTGAGAAATCGTAACGCTGACTGGTTGTGAAGTGATAAGTCTCCTCGTGAGCGCTTGTGGTGACCGTCAGACTCATGGGCAGACTCGCTCCATGAGGAATCTCTGTCACGGTCGAGACAAGAAGAAGCAGATCAGGGTGGTAGGGGTTATCGCAACCGGGGATGCCGTCAGGCTCCTCTACTCGCGTGTAATCACAGCCGCCGAGCGTGGCAACCAAGCATGTCGCAGCCACGAGAACCGTCGTCATGAGTATGCATCTCCTGCCAAGCATCTTCCACCTCCTTGCGCATCTACTCTGTCGAATCGCGCCTCGCGCAGGGACGCATGATAGCAAGGAATCCTCACAGCGCTCCAACCAGCGCAACACGGGCCAAGGAATCTACGGGTTGCCCTCTGGAAACAACCGCGGCGACTGCACTCTGCTTCGGATGTAACCAATCACTGAACCTGGTCGTGATCGCGCTCCCAGGCAGAGGGGGTGAGGCAAAGGCGCAGTACCATCGTCCTGGCGCGGGCACTACTGGTTGCGATAATCCTGCAACTGGTGCGCATGCGCCGATCTGAAGCGACCCTCTCCCGTGACCTCGGGTACACACATCATCGAACGCTCTTACACATCCTCGACAATGATCTACCAACCGTGAATTGACACTCGCCAAACACATGTCTATCATAGTGCACATA
>PUON01000033.1 GCA_003552125.1 Dehalococcoidia bacterium
CGAGGACACGAAGCAGCTGCAGCGGCGGATGCGCGTCTACTACATACGGGACGGGCTCTGGGACCTGTTCGTAGGCCTGAGCACTGTTATGTCCGGCATACTAATCGCCGCAGACATGCCGGCACTCATCCCCGTTGCGCTGGTCATAGCGGCTGCGCTGGTACTCGTGATGCGACCCCGCATCACGTTCCCGAGAGCAGGATACGCGCGATTCCGCTCCACCAGTCCGGCCCGCAACAGCGGTGCGGCGGTGGCTGCCATGGTCGCAGCGGCCGCCATAGTGCTCATGACCTTCCGTACGGGATTGGGCACGCTCATCCAGACACACCTTCCAGTATGGCTGGGACTCGCGATCGGAGGCCTTGTGGGACTGATGGGCTGGTCTTTCGGCGCGGGCCGCTTCATCGCGTATGGTGCGGTAATCCTGCTGGCGATGGTGGTGCACCAGTGGGGAGGTGTCGCCATGTGGTTGTCCTTCACGCTGGCAGGCATCGCCATTACTACGTGCGGCCTGTTCGTGCTGTACCGTTTCGTGCGAGACAATCCGAGGGTGGACACGAATGGAATCAAGTGAGAACTCAGGCATCCAGCGGGCGACTGCCGGGCTGGAAGGGCTGGACAGGTTGATCCACGAACCTGCCAGGCTCAGCCTGATGTCGCGACTCTACGTGGTGAATGAGGCCGACTGGCTCTTTCTTCATCGCGAGACGGGACTTTCGTTCGGAAACATGGCGTCACATCTGCTCCGACTCGAGGCAGCAGGCTACATTGAGTCCGAGAAGACGTTCATCGACCGCAAACCCTACACGGTGGTGCGTGCCACCTCCGAGGGACGACGCGCGTTCGAAGCCTATCGCTCCCGAATAATCGAGGTACTGGAATCGGGGCACGGGCAGTTGCAGGAGTAGCCATCCCGAGTCCGGGCACAGAATGCCTGATGGACTGTTCATCCGTTATCCGGAGACCCGGCCAGCAGACTAGCTTCGGTACGCAAGGGCTGTGGCCTCTTGAGGAAACTGCACCGGACGGACGGGTCATCACTCCACCCGGCGAGGGCCACTCAACAGGAGACTGTCACGACACCAGTGAACACACATAGACGCACAACCCCGTACTACGGCTGGTGGATAGTGGGCGCGTCGGTACTCGTCGGACTGTATGTCGGCGGGATCGTCGTGTACGGATTCACGGCCATCTTCGAACCAATCGTGCTGGAATTCGGATGGAGCTATGCCGTGGTGTCGTTTGCCGCGTCGCTAAGGGGCGTCGAGTCAGGGCTTCTTGAGCCGGTAGTAGGCCGGCTGGTCGACCATTGGGGACCGAGGAGACTGATTGCCTTCGGTGGTTTGTTCACTACGGCAGGACTTCTGCTGCTCTCCAACACCACATCTCTGATCACGTTCTACGGCTCATTTGCGCTGCTTGCCATAGGCATGAGCTGCTGCGGACCCACGGTACTGGTGACGGCAGTCGCGAACTGGTTCCGCGCACGCCAGGCCTTCGCCACCGGTGTGGCACTGTCAGGATTCGGACTTGGCGGTCTCATCCTGCCCCTTATGGTGGCACTGATCGCTCAGTACGGATGGCGTGTGACGTTCGAGATGCTGGCTATTGGCGCTGCGGTACTGATACTCCCGCTCTCGCTGGTGTTCCGGAAGCAGCCTGACGCGTCCGCCGAGCTGCCACGTGGCGCCGGGCGAAGCCCGTCCGCCACTACGCATGTGCCTGCGCATTTCATGCGCGACGGCCTGGCGGAAACGCCCACCGGCATCCGCAATGTCACCCGCACAAGATTCTTCTGGCTTCTGACGCTTGCCTTCACTCTGCATTCAGCGATAGTCATCACCGTAGTCACTCATGTTATGCCCTATCTCAGCGACATAGGGTTGGAGCGCATGAGCGCAGGAGTGGTGGCGACGGCCATACCGGTGCTCAGTGTGCTTGGCCGACTCGGACTTGGTCTTCTGGGCGATCGCGTGAGTCGAACACGAGTATGTGCGGTATCGTTCGGAATGATGTCACTGGGAATCCTCTGCTTCGCGGCAGCACCAATGCTTGGAATGTGGACGCTCGGGCTCTTCCTGCTGCTGTTTGGCGTCGGATACGGAGGAGTCACTGCTCTTCGTCCCGTTCTGACGAGAGAGTACTTCGGCCGCGAACGGTTTGGGAGCATCTTCGGCCTTATAGTGGGTATCAACGCCCTTGGCGGTATAGCGGCCCCGCCGGCGACCGGTTGGGTCTATGACACATCGGGTGACTACCTGATAGCGTGGATAGCACTGTCGGCCCTCACGATATGCGCGGCGTTGCTCATTATCGCGGCCCACCGATGGAAGCAGCAGGAGCGACCATGAAGAAGCACGAACCGTATTCGCTGAACATCAAGGAGCGCAAAGAGACTTGTCATTCCCACCAGCGTCTGGCATAATTGCAACCAGGTGCAATTACAATGAGTTGCGTGTTCACGCTGAAACAGAAGGGACTGAAGCTGACGCCGCAGCGCCGGCTTATCGCTGAGGCGATCCACGACATACCCGCCCACCTAAGCGCGGAGGAGATCATCACCTACGTGCAGGAGAAGATGCCCGGGGTGAACAAGTCTACCGTCTACCGCACGCTGGAGCTGCTGGAAGAGGCGGGCTGCGTCTATCGGAGCCGCATCGACGATACCTTCGTGTACCATCACGCCGAGGAGGGTCACCACCACCACCTCGTATGCCGCAAGTGCGGCAAGAGCGTGGACTGCGATGAAGATCTGCTCGCCTCCGCGGAACAGGAAGTGGCCGACCGCTACGGCTTCAAGGTAGATCTCAAGCACGTGGTTATCAGCGGGCTGTGCCAGGCGTGTGCACACGAGACCTAGATCCCGGTCTCTTTTTTTGCCCTCAAGTAATGCAACCAATTGCAAGTGCATACAGTGGCAGGCGAACCGACGTGAATCCAGTACGAACAGATACCGCAGTGTGCCGTGAATGGACCGATGCGTGGCGCGCGCGCCGCACACGCAGCGGCCTCGAGGCCAACCTGAGACGCGCCGGGCTGACACAGGAGCAGTTCTGGTCGCGGTACGCCTCCTGGGTCGGAGCGCTGCAACCTAACGGCTACCCCGGGGGGCTGCTCGACCGGGTGATGGAGCGTGTGCGGCCAGACAGTACTGTGCTGGACATCGGTGCGGGCACGGGCACGTTCGCCCTTCCCCTTGCCCGGACAATCAGTCACGTCACGGCAATCGAGCCATCGCCCTCTCAGGCGGCGCACCTGCGTGACGCAGCGGAGCACGCGAACCTACCGAACATCAGCATCATCGAGAGCCTCTGGGAGGACCTCGCTTGCGAGGAACCCGCCGCGCACAACCTCGTCCTCGCGGCACACTCGCTGCAGATGGACGATCTCGCCCTGGCGCTGCAGCGCATGTATGAAGCAGCTTCGGAATGCCTGCTGCTGATACATACCGCAGGCCACAGCCTCTCGGAAGCGTTGCACGAGTTGTTCGGCATCGAACCGGGACCCGACTACCTGTACCCATACCACGTCCTCCGCGGGCTGGGCTGCCGACCGCAGATCGAACTGGTGACGCGCGAGTGCCATGTGGACCTCGACCTGCAACTCGACATACTGCAATACAACCCCGGGCTGTCCGCAGCCCAGTGCGAAACATTGAGCGAATACGCCGAAAGCCAGGGCATGGTGCTCCACCAGGATGATGTCCGGCTGCTGCGGCGTTCCTACACCGATGCGCTCATCACAGTGACCCCGTAGTCATACCGAAAGGAGTGAGCATGAGGATACTCAAACCCGTCCTGACGCTGCTTGCGGCGGTGGCGCTGCTCTCCTCAGGCACGGCATGCACCCCGGAGCAGCCGCCGACACCGACACCGGACGATCCCGAGCTTCCGGAGTCGTGCGCCCTGGTCCTGCGAGTGGGCACCACCCGTGATTTCAAGAGCACAAGCAAGTTCGCCGACTACTGGTACGGCGTCCTCTCGAATCTCACCACGCACGACAGTCTCATCAAGCTGGGACCCGACATGCTCCCCACGCCATGGCTTGCACGCGATTGGACCATCTCAGACGACAGCATGACGTTCACGTTCACCATCGCGGAGAACGCCACCTGGCATGATGGGACGCCGCTCACGCCCCGCGACGTACAGTTCTCCATCGAGTACTACCGCGACCGTGACCCACAAGCGGGCTGGATGCAGGAGATAATCGAAAGCGTCAGCGTCGACGGCAACGATGTCGTGCTTCAACTCACACGGCCCTACGGCAACCTGCTGACCGAGTTCATGACCTACTCTATCGTACCGGAGCATATCTGGGCAGACGTGGAGAAGCCGCTGGAGTACCAGGGTACTGACCGTGTGATCGGTTCGGGCCCGTTCACGTTCGTGAGCTGGGATGCTGCCGCAGGCAAGTATGTCTTCGACGCCAATGAGGACTACTTCCAGGGTGTGCCCAATATCTCCCGCGTGGAGTTCCACGTGTATCGCACAATGGATGCGCTCGTCATGGCGCTGTCCCGAGGAGAGGTCGACACCTGGTGGGACTACTCAGGCGAATTCCCCTACACCCACGTGCCGCCGCTGCAGGACAGCGGGGAGATCGATTTCGCCACGGCCACGTTCCTCGGTGTTCCGGCAGCGCTGGGGTTCAACCTCGACGAGGGCCCGACCGTGGATTTCGACTTCAGGAAGGCGATAACACTGGCGATAAACTACGATCAGATAGCAAACCTCGTCTATGCGGGTTACGGGACCGCACCGACTTACGGCTTCGTACCCCCCACCCATCCGCATTTCAACGATGACGTGCCGCGAATAATCTACGACAAGGAACAGGCGGCGGCGCTGCTCGACTCTCTCGGCTACGTGGACAGCAATGGCGACGGGCTACGCGAGGGGCAGGATGGCCGCAACCTGAGACTGACGCTCCTCACCCGTGGCGACATGCCGGGCACGCTCCGCGTCACCGAGATGGTGGCAGCGGATCTGAGAGCAGTGGGCATCGACAGCAACGTGAGAGCGCTGGACAGCTCCACGTGGGTCGCGACGAAGGATGCGAAAGACTACGACCTCGTGTTCTTCCGCGCCACGCCATGGGGTACGATGATGCACGCGAGCCATGGCTCGGGGTATTTCGACTCGCGCCGCACCGGCGCCGGAGTGCTGCACAACCTCGATGCAGCCGAGTACCTGGATGCCTGCGACGCCCGGCTGTCCACGGCTCTGCCGGAAGAGCAGGAGCGGCTGGACCGCGAGCTACAGCAACTGCACTACGAGTACCTGCCCGGCATCGCGCTCGTCTGGATAGAGAGCCTCTACCCCTACCGCGAGGGCTGGAACGACTGGACCATAGACCACATCTACGGAGGCGTGGTGAACAGCTTCTCGTGGTTCACCGTTACCGCCGATTAGGGGAGAACCGGAAACGCACATGGCGGACGTTTCGAACGCTGCGCCCGTACAACGGCACGAGCACCCAACGGCGGCGATAGGGTCCAGGGCGGTGAGATATCTCGCCGCCCTGTTCGTCATCGTCACGCTCAACTTCCTGCTGCCGCGGATGATGCCTGGAGACCCCGTGATGAATATCGTGGGGGAGGAGGCGTATTACGGCTCCGGCGAAGTGCTGGACGCATTGCGGGCGGACCTCGGGCTGGATGAGGCGCTGCATGTACAGTACGGGCGCTACATGACCGGACTGGTCACGGGCGACTGGGGCTACTCCTACCTCTACCTGCAGCCGGTGAGGGAATCGATCACGCTCCACCTCCGCTGGACACTGGCGCTGGTACTGCCTTCGGTCGTACTGGCTGCGCTCCTCGCCGCTCTGCTGGGCAGCATCGCCGCCTGGAAGCGCAGCTCACGAACGGATGTCGGCCTCTCCGGCGCACATCTACTCATCTACTCTATGCCGCACTACTGGCTCGCCATGCTGTTGCTGTTCATGTTCAGCTTCAAGCTTGGCTGGTTCCCTCTCGGCAGGGCGACTTCGGCAGGTGCATCGGAATTGCCGTACCTCATCGACGTCGGCTGGCACATGTTCCTGCCGCTGCTCGTCGTCACGGCATTCAAGGCTGCGTACGACTTCCTTATCGTACGCAACTCCGTGGTCTCGATCCTTGGAGAGGATTATGTGCTTATGGCCCAGGCCAAGGGGCTGTCCGGCATGGCCGTGCTGTTCCGGCACGCGCTCAGAAACGCACTGGCGCCCCTCGTCACCGTCACCGCCATACAGTTCGGCATGGTGCTGTCCGGCGCATTGCTTGTCGAAGTGGTTTTCTCCTGGCCGGGCATGGGAACGCTCATCTACGACGCAATAGGAGCACGCGACTATCCCCTGCTGCAATCGGCCTTTCTCATCATCGCTATCTGCGTTCTCATTGCCAATTTCATAGCGGACGTGCTGTACCCGTATCTGGATCCGAGAACAAGGTAAGACATGCGCCTGGCATCCCATGTGAAGACCAACCGGCTGGCCATGGTGGGCATGATCATACTATGGGTCTTCATCCTTGGTGCGGTGTTCGCCCAGCTGCTCATGCCTCACGATCCGTGGCGGCACTTCGTGCCGTTCATGTCACCATCGGTCACACACGTGTTGGGTACCGATGACGTGGGGCGCGACATCTTCTCCGAGCTCATACTGGGCGCCCGGGTTTCACTGACGGTTGGCTTCATGGCCGGATTGATAGCGGTCGGCATCGGCGTGCTCGTAGGCCTGCTGGCGGGATTCCGGAGGGGGTATCTCGATGAGATACTGATGGGGCTCACCGACGTGGTGCTCGTCATCCCCGCGCTGCCGCTGGTCATACTTGTCTCGGTCTACCTCGGGCCGGGAATCTGGTACACGATACTGGTGATCGGACTGGTGTTCTGGCCGTCAACGGCGCGTGTCATCCGCTCACAGGTGCTCAGCGTACGGCAATCCGGCTACGTGGAGTCGGCACGCGCGCTGGGCGCAGGTGATGGCTGGCTCATGCGCCGGCACGTCCTTCCGAACGTCCTGCCGCTGATACTGGCCAAGTTCGTACTCACCGTGGCCGCCGCGATGCTGATGGAGGCGTCGCTCAGCTTCCTGGGCCTTGGCGACCCGATGGCCAAGAGCTGGGGCATGATGCTGCACTACGCGTTCGCGCGTGGAGGATTCATCCGCGAGATGTGGTGGTGGTACGTTCCGCCGGGAGTGTGCATCAGCCTGTGCATCCTGTCGCTCACGCTCATCAGCTTCAGCATCGAGGAGGGCAGCGATCCACGATTGAGGAGGGCGCTGGACCGATGAACGCCGTGCTCAAGGTGACGGACCTTCACGTGTACTTCGACACGTCCGCAGGCACCGTGCGGGCCAACAACGGCGTCTCGCTGCAGGTTCGCGAAGGTGAGAGCCTGGGAATCATGGGAGAGAGCGGCTGCGGCAAGACCGTCCTGTTTCTCTCACTCCTACACCTGCAGCAGCCCGGGCGGATCGTGCGCGGCTCTGTAGTACTGGACGGCAGGGACATCACCCATCTGCGCGAATCCGAGATGGAGCGGCTGCGGGGGCGGGTGATCGCGCTCGTGCCGCAGAACCAGGCGACCGCGCTCAATCCGGCGTACATCATAAGACAGCAACTGACGGAGGCGCTCAAGATACGTCACAGCGGTGGTTCGCTTCACAGTCTTGCGGGCCGACAGAACACAGGTTCCCAGAGTGCTGAGAGTGAGTTCAGGCGCGTGTTCGAAGACCTCGGATTCGAAGCCGGACCCGTCCTGGACCGGCTGCTGCGCAGCTATCCGCACCAGCTCTCGGGCGGCATGCGCCAGCGCGTGCTCATCGCGATGGCGCTCCTGATGAAGCCCCGGCTGCTCATCGCAGATGAACCGACGACAGCGCTGGACCGGGCAATCAAGGCACAGTCGCTCAACACATTGCAGCGACTCCGTGGCTCGCTGACGATGCTGGTGATAAGCCACGACGTGGAGGCGATCTCTGCCGCGTGCGACCGTGTGGCGATCATGTACGGAGGACGGGTGGTGGAGTCCGGCGCGTGCCCTGAGGTGCTCTCGCAGCCACACCATCCGTATACACGACTCCTGCTCGCCGCGCAGCGTCGCAGGCGGGGCGAGCCACTGCAGGCGGTAGCAGCCGAGACGCTCAACCTCATCGACTTCCCCTGCGGCTGCCCCTTCCATCCTGCCTGTCCCGAGGCTATGCCAGTCTGCGCCATAGAGACACCGCCGGAGCGCTGCACCGATGGCGCAATGGTAGCCTGTCACCGATTCACCGGGGAGGCGAGATGATCCTTGAGGTGCGGCATCTCAGCACGCACTACCTGGTCCGCCACAACCCGCTGGCACGATTCGGCCACCGGGACCACCTGATCAGGGCGGTAGATGATGTTTCTTTCGCCGTGACGGCAGGCGAAGTGTTCGGCATCATCGGTGAGAGCGGCTCCGGTAAGACCACGCTTGCGAGGACGATGCTCCGGCTGTGCGATTCGACAGCAGGCGACGTACTGCACCGCGGGCGAAGCGTATTCGCGATGAACTCATCCGAGTTGAAACAGTACCGCCACAGCGTACAGCCGGTGTTTCAGGATGCAGACTCGACGCTGGATCCTCGGCAGCACGTGGGCGCCATTCTGGAAGAGCCGCTGCTCATCCATGGCATTGGCGATGCCGCAACGCGGCGACAGTACATCGGTGGGATGCTGGAGCAGATTAACCTCTCGCCATCGTTCCTGCAACGCCATCCATCGGAACTATCCGGAGGACAGAGACAGCGTGTGGCGCTGGCACGGTCGCTACTGCTGAATCCAGAGGTGCTCATCGCGGATGAACCAACATCCGGCCTCGATCCCCTCGTGACGACACAGGTGCTCGCGCTGATGCTGCGGCTGAAGCAGGACCACGGACTGACACTGATACTTATCTCGCACGACCTCGAGACCGTGGCATACGCGAGCGACCGGATCGCCGTGATGTATCGCGGCAGGATCGTAGAGCTCAGCGGTGGAGAGGATTTCGCTCAACGGGCTTCTCACCCATATACGCGTTTCCTGCTCGGCGTGGAACGACGGGTGCCCGAGATCCCTGTGCTCGAAGGTGTGCACGAGCACATCCATGGCGCAGAGGACGGCTGCGCGTATGCGAACTCATGTCCCCACCACCTGCACGTGTGCCACAGCATCAGTCCCGAGCTGCGCGAGACGTCACAAGGACATCTCATCGCCTGTCACGCAATTGCACCCGAATAGCCGTCAATGCATCGACCGTCAATCCCCGGCTGTCCGTTCCTCCAGCCGATACACGTCGACCCCGAACTACAAGACGAGAGGGGAGCGCGCCACACGAGCACGTTCCCCTCTCCGTATTAGGCGTCACACTTGCCACAGATGGTCCACGAAGGCGACCTGTGGCCAGACTGACTGGTTCGCCGTGGTATTAGTAGCGCCGGCCGCCACCACCGCCGCCACCGCGGTAGCCACCACCGCCACCGCCACCGCGACCGCCCCGGAAACCGCCGCCGCCTTCCTCTCGCGGGCGAGACTCATTGACGGTAAGCGGCCTGCCCATCAGCTCCCTGCCGTTCAATGCCGCAATTGCGGCCTCGGCCTCGGAATCGGTGGGCATCTCGACGAACCCGAAACCCCTGGACCTGCCGTTCACACGGTCGATCACGACATTGGCTGATACGACCTCACCGAACGGCGCGAACTCCTGGGCGAGATCCTCGTCCGTGGTCTCAAATGGGAGATTGCCTACATAGATCTTCAACTCAAAACACTCCTCTTCTGATTTCTGCGCACGCGCGCAGTATGCATACTGTGACAACGCTCAACAGCTTCGTCACGTTACCAGCTTCGCTGGGAGCCCTGCGCCGATGACGTGCTGTCGCGCTTGGCGCGGCGACACGCGGGACATCGCTTTGGCTCATTGGTGAAACCCTTCTCAGCGAAGAACTGTTGTTCCGACGCCGTGAAGGAGAAACCATGACCGCAATCGCGGCACGTAATGGTCTTGTCCTGATAGCTCACCGAATGACCTCCTCTCTTCGTACTACTGGTTCGTCTGAGTTACGGTCATTCAGGGCTCGACTGGGATGAGGAATAACACGAGGTCTGAAACGGCCTGCACTTCAACAACCACAACTCAGTGTACAACGTGGCAATGATTCGCACAAGTCAACCGGAGGCCGGCGGGAACAGGGCATTTGAAATCACGTGACTCCATCCGCTTTCATTCCCGCAGGCACTC
>PUON01000031.1 GCA_003552125.1 Dehalococcoidia bacterium
ATCCTTTGCCTTATGCCAGAAATGTTGTGCCTGATGGCGCCAAGGTCGACCAATGCGCGGGTGGCACGCAAGGCCGTTCGTTCCTGTCGCTCTGCTTCATCTCTCATATCTGATTCCTTGCGGTACACAGACCCATAAGCCGAAGCAAGTCACGCGGCATGTGATAACCCCACCTCTACACGAGAGCACCAAGTCGCACGCAGACCGTTCACCCTATCGGTAGCTCACAGGAGTGCGAACTGAGATCGGGCCCTCGAGCATGTCCCTCTGAAACAATTCCCAAAGACGCTGGAAGACCGGGCCCGGTTTCCCATCGCCGATCGTCCTGCCATCAAACTTGACGATAGGTGCCAAGGAGCCACTCGTCATGATGAGCATCTCCGCACTCTCGTAGACTTCGTGGTGGGCAATGTCGCCCTGGGATACCCCCTGTAACTCTCCACTCTCAAGCAGCTCCATCGCGAGCTGGGTGGCACGAACGAGGCCAGTGCCTCTCAGCATTCGTGCAAACGATGGGTACTTGAATATTCGCTCCTGAGTGACGATCGCGACATTCTCAGTTGAGGATTCAGTCATGTGCCCTTTCTCGTCAAACCAGACGCCGAAGTCCGCGTTATTTCGATTCGCCTCGAGGTCTACAAGTGCGTTGAGCACATAGTCGGTGCATTTCACCTGCGAATAGAAACCCATCTTCAGAGGCACATGGCTCGTCACCCCCGCTGCTCCTTCAGCAAGCATTTGCGCCGGGAAGGGGTCAGATCGTGGATCGATCACTACGATGTAGATTTGGCTCCTCTCTGGCGTGGACGGATTGCAGTTGAAATCTCCAATGCCGCGAGTGACGAACATACGCACGCCGCAGTCTCTGCTGCCGGAAATCGCAATCGTCTCGAGGGTGATTTGCCTGATGGTCTCCATCTCGAACGGCAGGCGCAGTGAGATGATCTCTGCGGACTTCTGGAGCCGCGTCATGTGCGCATCAAAGCAATAGGCATGGCCATTGATCACGGGAAAATATTCGAATATGCCGTCACCACGGTTAATGACGTGATCATCAACAGGAACGACCATCAACGCAGGATCCGTCACCACTCCGTCGAAGACACTGGAGTACATCGCGAGGTAATTGGAACCTCCAGGCTTGCGCCATTCCGGCGCTTCTGCAAAAACGTCCTCTCTCGTAAGTATCCTGAGATTCATGACCCTCCTCCTTTGTGAGACATCAGCTACGCTACTCTGATCCTGCCCTCATAGTTAGAACAGTCAGTCACAGATATAGAGATATGTCCAACGAACGGCATCGGGACGTTCGGATGCATAGCGGGAGTGAAGCCGACCGAAGTCTGGAAACACGGCTCATGACGTTCCATAGCAAACAGCCTTACGATACCAATGCGAAAAAGGACAGTGTACACGGACAATCGACGTTCGCTATAGAATCCAGGGATGAGTTTGACTGCCCGCCGAAAGCACAGGAACAACCTGCCGAAGAAGGAGCTTCCATACAGAATGCCGCAACAATACCGCATGGTGTTCGCATAACGCTTTCAGGTGCTGCCCTGCTTATCAGCCAACCAGCGGCTTCAGTCTTCCTCACTCTCCAAAGCGTCTATATCGACCATGCCAATCGCCTGGCCAACACCAAAGCCCCTTATTACGTCGCGACTGTTTGGCGGGCAACCCTCCACAAACGATCCCTCATTTCTAAATCGGTCTAGACAGGCACCGACAAGCAGCAATCGATCCCCTGGGACTTCCGGCAGCTCCTCGAGCAAACCACAGGCGACGGTCCACCCGCCTGCACTTTCCAGCAGATTCGCTTCCTTCAGGTCGAACAGCGTACTCAGTATCTGGCTTCTACATCCACTGCACGTCTTCTCGCCAACTACGATATTCAGGCCGGGAGGAAAGGTTATCGCCTCGGCGATGGCCTCATCCGGCCTCTTGAATCTGCACTGCACATCGTCAACGGCTTCGCCCAACACCTCAATCTCGCTCAACTCGCCGATTCCAAGCCGTAGTTCAGCTGCTTCACGGATGCATCCGCATTCCTGCAGGTCGAACCCCATTACGGCACTAGTGACGGCATCCACTGCTACCACATCGCGTCCGGCAATAATGAGGTCCATTTCCAGTGGTTCTCCAAAAGCTGGACCCAGTCCCTGCATGGCAATGATCCCATCCACCACCGCGAAGCTCGGCTTGGCCACCATCAGTAACTCGGCAGTGCTTTCAAAGACGCCGAGGGTATGATGGAATTTCCTCTTCCAGGGATCCGACAACACCCCTTTCATGTTCTTCACGGCGAGTGTCACTCCGGCCTGATCATGAGTCTTCATCTTGGGAACACTGATTATCACGTCAGCATCAACAATGATCTTAGGCAGGGAGACCTCTTTCAGAGCTTTCCCGCCGGGCACCGGGACGGTGACCCTCGGAATCCCCTTCTTCTTGAGGTCAACTACGTCATAGCCCATGCTCCTCAGTCTGTCATAGCCAGCTGCAACCATTGCCTCCTCTGTGTCCAGTCCCACGAATGACGACTCGGCGATGATGGGGTGAGCACCCAATTCACGAACCATATCGGCGATGGCTTTGCAGACCCGGGGATCGGTAGTGGCGCCGCTCTCAGGAGGCCTGGGCGCAACGAGGTTGGGCTTGATGATAACAATATCACCACTGGTGACGACGTCATCCAAACCACCGGCAAGCTGTACCGCTCTTCGCACAGCAGCCTCGACTTCATGTTCATCAGGCTGCGGCACCGTCTTCACAATTGCTACATTTGCCTGAGCCATTACGGTGACCTCCCCGCAATCATTCTCTTTCACAGTCTTCTCGGCTATTGAGCCAGCGCGTAAGCGCACATGGAAGCAGCGACGGAATGCGGAACTGCATCGCCATCCCGTGCTATGCACAGTCGTGAGTGGTTCGCCAACTAAAGCAGACTTTAGCTGGACGATTAGCAAGAGTCAATAGAGTGTGGATTCAGCGTAGATGGCCCACGATTCCGTCATCCCATGACTGTGCGGCGATAGTGTCTCCATACGCACCATAGGTGCTGATGTCGAATCGCAGGAGCGAAGGAGAGAGCACGTACTGAATGGAATGCGGAAAGAAGGCAGAAATATAGACGTAGTCGGCGGACACGATTCCACCCACGATACACTTGACATGACTCACACCCGCCGCGGTCACAGTTGAGTGGGTGGCCAGGGATCAGTGCCTATACTTAACCGCAAGCGCACCCGGCGAAGGCGCGACTAACGACTCCTCAACAGGAAGACGCCGAGGATGCCTAGTCCGATGAGCAGAACGAATACCGCGGCAATGGCACCGCCGATGAGGAGCCAGGAACGAAGTGTTGAAGTAAACGCGGCCTCCGGTGCGACGGCCGATGAAGGCGGCTGGTCAGCAGCAGGCGCCAGCACAGGCTCCAGAAGCGATTCGTCGATCTCCATGCCACTGTGCGCCGTGAATCTCTCCCACGAAGCGTCGTCCATCTGCCCGGCATCCTCCACAGCGCCCTCAGCCACGACAATCCACTGGCCCTCCGGGACACCGACCTGCAGACCCGTTCGACCATCGCGTATCGTCACATCGCCTTCGTGGACGAAGACTTCCAGGCTGTCGCTCTCGGGGAGGTAGTTGACCATAACGTCGCAGCCTCGAATACCAAGGACTGTGGTCCCACCCCTGACGCTGAAGATGTCATCTGCCCATATCCTGACCGTCCACCGCATCAGCCCCCGGATCAGAGAGACCACTCCCCACTCCCCACTCCCCATTCCCCGGATTCCAGACGACGAAACTCATCGAAATCGATCTCTGTATCAGATCCGATGGTGAGGTTCGCAACCCTGCCGGATGAGTCCTTGTACGTGATATGGGCCTTCCCGCCTGAGCCCGTCCTGATCCTGTCGCCCTGCATGACAGCGGTTTGGTCAATGGCGGGCTTCCAGCCACTCCCGTCCACCGCGCGAATTTCCACACCTGGTCCCACCACGCTGATGATACCCGGCACGTCGTCCAGCCCTTCGCCAGGATCGAGGATCCTGGGTCGATCTACATCCTCAGCGAAGCCGGGCTCGTAGACCCACATGACGTCCTTGACGTGTGCGACATCTGTATAGCCGTATATCACCAGTCTGCCTTCAGATGTCTCCGGCACGCGGAACTGCAGGACGGACGAGGCGCTGCGGTTCTCATAGGAAAGATCCAGCGTCTCAAAGCTCGCCGTCCATTCGAGTTGGTCGTCGAGAGTCCACTTCTCGACCCTCATCATGAAGCGACGCTCATCACTCCAATACCTCACGCCCTCATACGGTTTGCCGCTGAGCGTGCCCTCCATACGCAATTGAACCTGTTTGCCGGACACCAGCATATCCGGGGGTGTTTGGAACGTGTAGTGCAGAATGTCCTCCCAGAGCACGTCGCCTGTCAACTGGCCAGCCCCTGGACGGGCACGCTGACCCTGGATCTTGATGATCTCAGACTCGCGCACAGCGTAACTGCCGAAGCTCACCTTGTCGTCTTCGGAACCTCCGGCGAATGTGGCAACCCACCTTGTTATGCCATCCTCCTCCACAAATCCCGACGTTGTACGCCCATAATGTGATGGGTAAGAGTACGTCAGGACCTTCATGTCACGGAGGACCCAGGACTCCTTCTCCGAGCCCCACGGACCCCATCCAGCCACCGTTCCAACAGGGAGCAGGCCGCTCAGGACCGCGGCGAGGATGACCAGCGCCAGCAGTTTGCGCTTCACCGGAGCACCGTAATTCGAGTATACACCCGGAAACCCTTTTCTGCTAGTCCGTGTGCCAGATTAGCATACCTACTGCGCCACTACTCACGTCGAGCGAAGCCCCATGCCTCCTCTGATCGCTTGCCACTCGAAGTTTTGAATGTTATGTTGACTCAGCGGCACCATATCAAGCCCAGTAGATCTGAAGCCACAATGCTAAAGGCGGTGCGGCTCAAGCCATGCGAAGGCCAACCTCCCGCGCCGTGGCGGCTCAAAACCATGGTGTGACTGGAATACGTGCCGCGCTGGAGAGTGAACCTGTGGCTGAACCCGCGTACGCAGCCGGTCAGGCGGCCCAACCCCGAGTGGACGCCCGGCGAGCGGTATGGTTGCCATGACGCTTCGGGATACAATCAGCCGTCATGTAAGGAGGCAGCGTTATGTTCGTAGTCGCTGAACGCTGGAGGAACAGCTACCCCAATGCGGCAGTCGCCATCCTCGTCATCACTGGAGCAGACAACACCACCGCACACCCCGAGTTGGAGCGACGCAAGAGAGTCCTGGAACAGGAGCTTGGCTCCCGGTTCCAGACCCAGCAGGACATCAGATCACTTCCTGTCATCCAGACGTACAGCGCCTACTACAAGCGTTTCGATAAGACCTACCACGTCGCGCTGCAGTTGAAGACAGTGGCCATCAACCGGCGTCCGCTTCCCACAGTATCTACGCTGGTGGACGCCATGTTTATGGCGGAGATGAGACATTTCCTCCTCACAGCAGGACACGACCTCAAGACAGTGGTGCCCCCCGTGACCGTAGATACGGGCCGGAGCGGCGAGACCTATACAAGGCTGAACGAGGAAGTCCAGCAGGTCAAGGAGCACGACATGCTGGTGCGCGACCGTCAAGGGGTACTTTCGACCGTGATCTACGGCCCGGATCTGCGGACCAGGATTACGCCTCAGACGACCGATGCGTTGTACGTGGTCTACGCGCCCGAAGGCATAGAGAAGGAGCAGATTCGCCGGCACCTGTGCGAGATCAGAGACAGCATCCTGGTCGCCTCGCCCTCCGCCTGTGTCGAGCGGGCGCAGCTCCTGTCGGCACGGGGTCCGGAAGACCTCGCATGTGGCGTGTAGTTGAGTGGATGGCCCGCGGCATTCCTGCCACTTCATGGATGCCAGACCAACCGTTGCACCGCCGGACAACGATCACTGACGTATGCAGAAGTCGAGTTCGTCGATGAGCAGCCACGTACGTGTGCGATCGATCCGCGTATTCTCCACCTTCAACAGACCGAGCGCGCCGGACGATTCCTTAAAAGTCGAGTAATGGGAGTCTGAATAAACCCACCCTTTCCCCGTTTCATTAGCTGCCCTGCTGGTGCAGTCTTACGACCCGGTTGCGAAACCCCAGACAAGGAGGCCAACGACGATAATAGCGAACGCGACCAGCGCGATCAGACGCAATCGCCCTGACTTGCCGCCGGCGATACAATCCTCGGCTTCACCCCGCAAAGGCACTGCGCACATGAAACGAAGGTTTTCGTTTCCTGTATTCACCAGTTGATGCTGCTCATCCGGATTTAGCAGTATGGCCGAGCCCTCGGCGAATGGCATCTCGCCCCAGTCACCCCGTAGGACTCCCTCACCTTTCAGGATCAGTACTTCGTGCTCGAAATCATGGCAGTGGTCCGCACTGGCGCCTCCGGGAGGGACATCGAAAACCCGCATCACGAATGTAGGTGCGTTCTCTTTCTCGCCGAAGATGACGCGTTTTGATGCTCCCCGTCCGTATGGAACAGATGGTGTCTCATCTATATTGCGTATGAGCATACTAATTCCCCCTTCAACCCTTCTGGCATAGCCAAATTGCCGCCCTTATACTCATGAATAGGCTCTACGGGTCCTGATTACCGAGCTTGCCGCTGCCCACTCATCGGAGAAGCTCCGCTGTCAGTAGAGCCATGTTGGAAACTGTGCGGTGAGGTCTCGGGTCATCCTGCCATTACCCCCTCGGAAGATCCGTTTCCCCTCACTTACCAGATGCCCCCGGGCCTTGGCTCCCAGTTTGTTCGACAACAAACCGACGCCCAAGACGTTCGGTCGGGAATCCCCTGATCCCATAGCCTCGTTATACTACGCCTCCTGATATTCGTCAAAATACCTAGTCATACCCACACGACAACCAGGAGACGAACTGACACAAATGCTGACAAGGGCACCGGGCCGAAATCCCTCCTAAATTGAGCTGAGCTTCGCGGCACTCTTCCAGCTCATCGCTGTTTCCCCAATGGAGCAAGCCTTCTGGATAATGGCCGCCATCAAGGCCGAACATGGTGGGCTGTGGAAATACCAACGACTATTTCTTCCCGAAAGCTCCGCCGCAGGCAGAAGGCACTATTCTGGGTTGATGCGGACAACAGCGCGGAAGCCATGCGGTATGGAGAATGAATAAGGCAACAGCATTGCGGCCCACACAAAGAAACCATCACGATTCAAAGATTCGAGCCCGTGCGCAGACGCCAGAAGAAGTGCTGGACTACGGACAAGACATGCCACAACCCCTGTGAACACTACTTATTAATGGACGTTACCTTGCCTGCGGAAACCGGTGGCCGCCTTCGCCGCAGTGTGTTCCTCGGACAACGATCCAGGTGACACGAACTCCGCTATCCAGCGCTTGAAGACCCAGTACACCTGTTCTGCGCCTACCAGAGCATCCGTTCCCGGGTCAAGCTCCGACGGATACAGTATGAACGGTCTCGACTGTTCGCCCCCGATACCACCGTGACTGCATAGCTGCTCTTCGAACGCGGCCACCTCATCCGTTTCGCTCCAGTAGGTGCTCACCAGGAGTATGTCGGGGGCATTGGGAAAACTGTCTTCCCTCAACAGTAATGACGTGGCATGGGGTCCGTAGTCAGTAAGAGGGCTCTCGCCCTCGACCAGACCGCTATCGAGGTAGATTCGACCATTCCTGCCCAGAACAACCGGGCCTTTCTCCTTCGACCTCACCATCACGAACCCGATCCCCGGGTGCTCCACCAGGCCGGACACAAGTTCCGGACACATGGATGCTATCTCTTCAAGGGTCAGTCTTTGGTCCGCGAACGTGAACGATATGAGTCCCAAGTTGCCAGAGGCCAGAACCACCACATCCTCCTCCGCTCCCTGTCCCACTCTGATCTGCTTGCTGTTTTCGAGGGCCCCCCTTAACTGCATGCCGACGCCCGGACTCACCATGCCAGAGTGTCCAAGGGCAGCATCGATGTAATAGGCACTCTCGTGTCTTGTCGTGTAGCCAGCTACGCCCAGTTGTCTACCTTTGTGATTGAGTAGACGGCTCACCAGGTCTTCGAGCCTCTCGCCGTAACGGTCCTGAAACGTTCTCCCCTCGCTCTGACCGTGGTCGGACAGGATGACGAAGCGGTACCTACGTGGTGCGTACCAAGCAATCCGTTCCAGTTTCCCCAACTCCCTGTCCAGCTTCCTCAATATCTCAAACGCATCACGACTCCTGACTCCCGAATGATGGGCGACCTCGTCATATCCTGCCAGGGAGACGTAGGCGCATGGTCTCCCCGAGTACATGTCGCCTCTCAGCGTGGCCAAGGCAACATCTTTGACGACGACGGCCAAGAGCGCCCTGAAGAGGAAGTAAACGCCTCCTCTATTAACGCGTGGCTGCTCGTTCCTAAGCCACTGGAGCCATGCCGACTTCTTCTCCAGGATGATGTCCCATGCCATCAGCGACAAACTCCTTAGAACACCGAAGGGATTAAGATAGTAGGCGCTCAGCTCGGCTGAAGTCTCATTGAAGACCCGGCTGGCCGTCATCAGCGCCTGGCTGGCATCGCCCGACAGGAGACAACCCCGGACAGCGCCTCCGCTTCTCAAGAGCCCGTTGCCGTCGGTAAGCTTCTTCTCAAGCTCCGTGAGATCCCTGGTCGAACTGGAGACAACCAGCTTCTTCCCGACCTTGTCGTACCACCTGAAGGCAGGTATATCGAAGTTGTTGCCGTGCAGTATGCCTGCCTGCGCTGCGCTGGTCTGCGATGACAGATCGGATACCCATCCGACCAGCCTATGACTACCACTGTCAAGCCAGCGCTTGAGGTTCGCCATCTTGCCTCGAGCTATAGCCTGCCTGAGGATATTCTCGCCCAGACCATCTATCTCTATGAAGATGAGTCCCGGCCTCCCTATGTCCTCCGCGCTAACTGCCCTCCTTCCCATTGCCCTGAGTATTCCGTGATAGATCACAGGCTCATCCTCGATGGAGAATATGCTGGCAATAATCATCGAGGCGATGGTCAGTAGCAGAGCAATAAGGAAGGCAGCGCCAAATCCATTGATCACGAAATCCGGATACAGGGCGGATGCACCCATCGTAAGCAGCGTCGTGAGCAGCAGTGAGAACGCCGGGAATGCCAGACACATGAAGCCGGCAGAGACCATGTAGAACAGGCGTAGAAACACCCAGATGAAGACCGGCCACAACACAACCTGCAGAACGGCCAGAACAATCACCACCCAGACTGCGCCGAGGCGATTGTCCAGGCTGCCGAGCCCGGGAAAGATCTCCAGAACGAGAACGAGGCTGAGTGCGGACACGAGAAAGCTCAGAGATACGCGCAGCAGCAGCCATCTCTTCCCGACCCGCGGTACACGAGCTGGAGTCCAGGTGCCTTCGCCATTCATTGGACGCCCCCCTCACACCAGCCCCGATGCCATGCCTGTGCTGAGAAGCACGGGAAACAGGGATCGTGATGGTGGACCACTCTTCCGAGGATTTGCCCGGGTAGACACCGCGGCCATGTAGTGCGAGCTATGTCCAGCGGTGCCCCAGCAGCGTGGTCCCACCCGGCGATCGGTCGCGGTAGAAGACGACCACCAGCAAAGGACCGGAAATCCCCCCATTGCGAAAGGTGCCACGTGCATAGATGGGAGGCAAGTTGACACACTAGTTCCGGTCCCGGTACGGCACGGAACGCGCACCCACCCCTGGTGTCCACAAAGCTTCTGAGCTGCACCCCATCATCCCAGTACCAGTGGAGCAGCAGCACCGCACCAGGATTATCGGGGCTCGAACCTTCCACGCGCAACTGCTGGTGGGTCCCGATGCTGGCATCCCTGATAAGCTGCGCGCTTACTTCCGGCAGGAGACGACAGAAGATTGAGCAAGAGAAACCCGAAGCCGTGGACATGCCGGCAAACGGTCCCTTGAAATCACCGCTCACAGGTTGCTCCGGCATCAGGGTGCTATGGCTTCCAGCTACGGGTGAGATGACTCGTTGACTCTGGTCCATGGTGGCAGAGCAGATGCTTGTTGCAGGCCACCCATAGTAGCACGAATCGCCGTGCGATCTGACATCGCGCTGGATGGAGCCTTCTTCTGTGCTCTGCCGCAGGTGCCCCGAAAACACGGTGTCATGCAGTGGTGGCAAATCAGCATGAATGGGAGATGCACTC
>PUON01000152.1 GCA_003552125.1 Dehalococcoidia bacterium
CTTGAACGCATCGGCGACTACGCCGAAGGCATCGCGCGCGTGGTCGTCATGATCGGCGACGAGCCTCCACTCAAGCCGCTCATCGACATCCCTCGCATGGCGGACAAGACCACCCGCATGCTGCGGGACAGTCTCGAGTCCTTCATAAACCGCGACGCGGACGCGGCGCGCCGCATCGCGGCGCAGGATGACGAAGTCGACAGTCTCTACGACCAGATATTCCGTGAGCTGCTGACATTCATGATCGAGGATCCCCGGACCATCACGCGGGCGACGCGACTCATATGGGTCGCCCACAACCTTGAACGAAGTGCCGACCGCGTCACCAACATCTGTGAGCGTGTGGTATTCGCAGTCACCGGGAGGATGGAGGAAACCGGGCCGTCGGTTGCATAGTGGCTCGGCACTACCGTCCGGGATCAAGCGGCAGCGTGAAGGTGAAGCGGGAGCCCCGTCCTTCCGTACTCTCGGCCCATATCCTGCCACAGTGTAGATCGATTACGTGACGTGCAATGGCCAGCCCCATACCGGTGCCCGTGCTGCTGCGTGACTTGTCGGCCTTGTAGAACCTTTCGAAGATCCGGTCAAGATCATCTTCGGGTATACCCACACCATTATCTTCAACGGACAAGGCAATCACGCCGTTCGTCTCCTCTGCTCGCACATGAATTGTTCCCCCCGCGGGGCTGAACTTGATGGCGTTGTGCAGCAGGTTCACCAGCACCTGCTCCAGACGACGCAGATCTCCCTGTGGCTCGGGAAGACCGTCGGGTACAACCACATCAAGCGTCAATTCAGCGCGTGCCGCCTGTGTCTGCAGACGATCAACCGCATCAGATATCAACGCCCCAATAGACACGGGCGCCAACTCGAGCCGCACCTGTCCGCTCTCGATAAGCGACAATTCGCCAAGTTCGGTGACCATCTGTGCAAGGCGATCGACCTCAATTTCAATTCGTGACGAGTAGTCAGCGCGCAAATCTGCATCATCGACACCCCCGGAGACCAGCGTCTCGGACAGCAGCTTGAGCGTGGTGAGCGGAGTGCGCAACTCGTGGGAGATGTTGGCCACGAAGTCCCTGCGTACCTTCTCAAGGCGGCGCAGTTCGGTGCGATCCTGAAAGACAATCGCACATCCACCGGTCGCACCATACGGCCTCGTACTGACGTAGACGAACCGTCGACCCGGCTCCGACTCTACGAACGCCTTCTGCTCCAATCCCGTCGACAGACACGTCCTGACCAGTTCGTAGACTTCGTGATCGCGGGTCACCTCGATAAGGCTGCGACCTACTACCCAGTCCTCCCGAAGTCGCAATCGATCCAGCTGCGTCCTGTTGACAAACCGGATGATCCCCTCGTGATCAGTGACAATGATACCGTCATTGATCTGCGACAGGATTGAGAGAACCGCCTCGTTTTCTCGCTGCGCCTTGGTGGCTCGCTCAAGTAGGAATACTGCGGCTCGTTCAACCGCTTCCTCCAGATCTCCCTGTTCACCCGTATGGCGTTCTGATTCGTGATTTCGCTGCTCATCCTCAATCCTTGCGGCCAGGAGTTCGACGAACTTTCGGGAACTCTGCGCACGGCGTCGCAGCTGTATCGCGAGGAACACCAACACGCCAGCCGCTGTGACCACGAGGATCATCAGCACAGGGATCAGCAGCCCATTACTCAGAGGCAGCATCAGGCGAACTCCATTTGTCCCAGGTTACGGAATCACCGCGTGCCCAAGCGTTCCAGCCGCACCGTGCGCAAACGTACGACCAGCGACGAACCGATCAGGCTTCCAGCTTGTAACCAACACCTCTCACCGTCCTTATGAGGGAAGGTTGAGCAGGATCCATCTCAACCTTTCGACGAAGCCAGCGTATATGCACGTCGACTGTCCTCGTATCACCGCCGTAGTCGTAACCCCATACCCTCTCGAGAAGATGGTCGCGATCGAACGCACGGCGACGATTCTGCGCCAGGTACACCAGCAGGTCATACTCCTTTGGACTCAGGTTGAGCTCCCTGCCCTGCATCGTGACCACGTGCCGCTCCAGGTCTATACTCAGATGACCCACCTCGATGATGCCGGCGCCCGTATCGCCCCCCGAAGGCGCAGCATCCTGCAGGATTTCTGCTCGGCGAAGCATCGCCTTGACCCGAGCGAGCAGTTCCCTCATGCTGAACGGCTTCGTGACGTAGTCATCCGCTCCAATCTCGAGGCCCACCACCTTGTCGACCTCGTCTGCCTTTGCAGTCAGCATGATTATGGGGACACTTATCTCCTTGCGAAGGATCCTGCATACCTCCAGCCCATCCAGCCGAGGCAACATTATATCCAATATAACCAGGCCCGGTTGGCGTCCACGGACAACAGATAGCGCCTCCTCACCATCCCTTGCCACCACCACCTCGTATCCCTCCCTGGTCAGGTTGAAACGCACGATATCCAGCAGATTGGGATCGTCTTCAACGAGCGCAATCGTCCTGTTCATCCTTGTTGCAGCACCTCAACGCCTACCCGGACAGTATACGCGAATCGCTCCTCACGCACAGCCGGTAGCAGCCGGCTGCTAATACATGTTCCTGGGTATCGAGTGGCGCAACACCGCCATGCGCCAGCTTGCCGCCGTGCGCGGATTCAGATAGCATGTCACCGAAAACCCCAGCACATACAGGGAGGAGAAATATGGACAAGAAGAAGAAGGGACTTCTGGACTTCCGCCAGATGAAAGAAGAGGGAAAGAAGGTCACTTGGCTGACCGCGTACGACTACCCGACGGCATGCTTCGAGGAAGCCGCAGATATCGACATGATCCTGGTTGGCGACTCAATGGGGAACACGGTCTACGGATACCCCTCCGGTACGATTCCGGTCACGATGGACATGTGTATCGTGCACTGTCAGGCGGTCCGCAGAGGTGCCCCGAACACGTTTATCGTGGGAGACATGCCATTCGGCTCTTATCAGACAACCCCGGATGATGCCGTGAGAAACGCGGTGCGCTTCTTCAAGGAATCCGAGGTCGACTGCATCAAGCTCGAGGGTGGGCGGCGCGTGGCGCCAATGATCCGCGCAATTGTAGATGCCGGCATGGTACTGTGCGGTCACATTGGACTTACGCCCCAGAGTACAGGGCAGTTCGGTGGCTACAAGGCACAGGGACGTACTGCCGAGAGTGCGCTTGAAGTAATCAAGGATGCACGAGCCGTACGGGATGCCGGCGCAGCTCTGATTCTGCTGGAGGCCGTAACGCCCGAGGTGGGCGCCTTCATAACGAAGGATCTGGATATCCCTGTGTACAGCATCGGCGCGGGGCCGCACTGCGACGGCCAGTTACTTATCGTGAGTGACGTCCTGGGCATATGGGAAGCGTTCAAGCCCAAGTTCGTCCGCCGCTATGCGGAACTGGCAGACACTTCCGTCAAAGCCATCACCGAGTACGTAAACGATGTACGCGACGGCCGATTCCCCGAAGATGCCCACTGCTACAAGATGATTGAAGGCGAAGCCCAGAGGCTGGAGGATCTGGCGAAGAGCATGGACTGAACCCGCTCTGAGGAGAGGAGAAATGACCCATACGGCAGCACAACCGTGGAAGACGGATAAATGGTTTGTGAGCCCGTGGAACTTCGCCGACGAGGTAACCGCGGGCTTCAATCCACCCGCACACCTGAAGATTCACGATGTGACGCTACGCGATGGTGAGCAACAGGCAGGCATCGTGTTCACCAGGGACGAAAAGATCCGGATTGCCGAGAAGCTTGCAGAAACGGGCATTCACCGCATCGAGGCGGGCACGCCCGCCGTATCCCCCAATGATGAGGCAGCCATCAAGGAGATCGTGAAGCGCAGGCTCGGCCCGGAAGTTTTCGTACTCAGCAGGTGCATGATCGACGACGTCAAGCGCGCCGTCGACTGTGGTGTTGACGGAGTTACTATCGAGATACCCTCATCAGAGCACCTGGTGGAGCACTCGTACAAGTGGACGATGGAAAAGGCCACGGACCTCTCCATCAAGGCGACGCAGTTCGCTCACGATCAGGGTCTGTACGTCTCGTTCTTCCCCGTTGACGCCACCCGGTCGAACATCAACTGGTTTCTGCAACTCATCCAGCGTGTCGCTAGTGAGGGACACATGGACGCGCTCGGCCTTGTGGACACCTTCGGTGTCCTCTCACCACACGGAGCTTCGTACTACACCCGCACGATGCGCCAGCATATCTCCAAGCCTCTCGAGGTACACTTTCACAATAACTTCGGCATGGCAGTGGCCAACACGGTAATGGCAGTGCTTGAGGGTGGCGAGGTGATTCACTCCACCATCACCGGCATTGGCGAGGGTGGGGGCAACTGTCCCATGATCGAGGCAGTAATGGCGCTGAGAATACTGTATGGTGTGGACGCAGGACTGAAGTATGAGATGCTGACAGAGATCTCTGACCTGATCACCACACTGGCCGGGCGGGGCCCCAATCGCCCGTTCGTCGGAGAGGAAACGTACGACGTCGAATCCGGCATGGTGGTGAGCTGGCACCGCAACAGCAGGAATCAATACCCCACCGAGACCGTCCCAATACTGCCGTCGCTGGTCGGACACCGTGATCCACGATATGTGATGGGCAAGAAGAGTGGGATCGACTCAATCGCAATATGGGCCGAGAAGCTTAACCTGGACCTCGACAAAGACCAGGGAGCAGAGGTCTTAAGACGCGTGAAGCTTCTTTCGCATGACGTGAAGCGGCAGCTCACCGAGGACGAGTTCAAGAGTATCGCCGACGATGTGAAGGCGGGGAAATAACCGATGCTGAAGATCGACTACGAGTTGCTTGGCAGACCATTGCGCGTCGACGAACCGATTGAGGAGCTGGGTATCAGTTCTTACGACAGGTTGCGCGACGCAGTAAGGGCAGGCGACACGGAGACCGCGCTCGCGCTCATCGACTACGTTCAGCTCGAGGGCAAGGGATTGCATGATCTCTACTGCGACTGGGTCTACGGCCTGCTCACATGGATCGCCGACAACTACGGTGAGGAACGTCTGCTCGACGTCCTGCAACACTCTAAACGCATGATCTCTGCGGTCTTTCTCGACCAGTTGAAGAACCTCCAGACGAAAGAACAACTGGTGCAGTGGTACACAGAGCAGATGCGCGCGCACCGTTCCGGTCCCGGAGAGCGCGGAGAATTGACCGTGCGGGAAGAGCAAGACCGATTCGTTATCTCCTGCGACCCATGTGGTGCTGGAGGAAGGATGCGACGTGGCAGTCCGGTCGATGGCACACCTCCACGAACCGAGCCGCCGTTTAACCTGGGAACCACGAAGGAGGCCTACCCCTGGTCCTGGGGCAAGGAGAACGTCTCGTACTACTGCCTTCACTGTTCTGTATGGCATGAACTGATGTCCATGAAGACAGCAGGTGTGCCGACGCGACTCGTGGAAGAGTACGACCCCGACGTCCCGGACAAACCCTGCACTCTGCTCTTCTACAAGGACCCGGCGAAGATACCGGAGGTCTACTACCGGCGCATCGGCCTCGAGAAGCCGGATACGCCGGGAACACCCGCTCGGGAGCACCAGGCGTGACCCGGAGACAGACCCAGATGCGACGCAATTACCACTCATCGTTGACCGTGGAGGTTGCGCTATGACACGCACGCTGATCACCGGCGGCTTCGGATTCATCGGAAGATACCTTACACAAATGCTCGTGGAAGAAGGGCAGGAAGTGGTCCTCTTCGACGTAGCCACCAATGACGCATTTGTGCAGCGAGCTGGGAGCAGCGTATCGGCGATCAAGGGATCGCTGGCCAACTGGGCGGAGGTCGCCGGCGCAATCGCCGCTGTGAAACCGGATCACGTCGTACATTCCGGCGCGATGCTGCCCCCCGCGACGGAGATGTTCCCGCAGGCAGCATTTGAGGTGAATATTACGGGCTCGTACAATGTCCTGGAGGCAGCACGGCTGTTTAACGTCAGCCGGGTAATCTACGCCAGCAGTGTCGCTTCCTACGGCCCCGACGCCCCACGTGATGTGGTACCTAACGATTTCGCCCAGCACCCGACTGGTATGTACGGTGTGAGCAAGGTATGCACCGAACGACTCGGCGAGTACTACCATCGCCGCTTCAATCTCGACTTCAGGGCAGTTCGTTTTCCCCCGATCTTCGGACTCGGCCGCGCTGCATCCTCGGGTTGGACCGCTTTCACTTCTGTTGCGGTGGAGGAAGCAGCCCTGGGACGTCCTTTCGCCATGCGTGTCTCTCCGGAGACCGCAACGGGGGTCCTCTACATTCGAGACGCGGCCCACAGTCTCGTGGACATCGCAGAAGCTGATGACAGCAAACTCACGCGCCGCTGCTACAGTCTCCACGGATTCGTCGTGACGGCAGGAGACCTCGCAGAGGCCATCAAGCGACAGATCCCCGAGGCACGAATCACCTTCGAGCCGGATGCGCAGGTCACTACGTTCATCAACTCGATTCCACAGAAGCTCGACGACAGCCTTGCCCGAGCGGATTGGGATTGGCAACCGCGCTATGGCCTTGATGAGGCCGTCGCCGACTTCGTGAAGACCACCCGCGACTCATAGGAATTCTTGGCACACACTGGCAACAATCGCACAATTACTGAACGGAGGATTCACGTGCTTATTCGTAACATCGAAGAAATACCATCGTTTCCGTACGGCGAGGGCGCTCAGAAGCGCATTGTCTTCGGACACAACGAGGGAGCTCCTACGTTCGCCATGCGCGTATTCGACGTACCACCGGGAGGCGGCAGTTCAGACCACATGCACGATTTCGAGCACGAGGTACTCATCCTGAAGGGAGAGGGGGTGCTGAAAGGGGCATGGGGTGATGCATCGTTTACAGAGGGTTCGGCATTGTTCATTCCAGCCAATGAACGACATCAGTTGGTCAACACAGGACAGGACAACCTGCGTTTCGTCTGCATGGTTCCACTCTGCGGCGAAGACTCCTGCTGCCTGGTATAGGGTAGGGCTTCGCTGCCCCTCAGGGGAGACAGCAGGCAGCGCGACCACCTATGTCCCGATCCACCTGAGGTTCACCCGTGGCGGCCCGTGCCGGCCGTTGTCCTGTCGGGTTCATGCTCCCTGTCACGAGCCTTCCGTGATATCATGGGTAACGACTGCGTCATGCGGTGCGCTACTGTACACGCCAGTCGTCCGGCCAGACCATGACGGTGAGACTTCACTTCCTCGGATGGGATGCACCTGTCATTCACAAGGTGCAGAACTATCTTGTCCCGCAACCACCCGAGGGCCCGGTAGACCTGCGCAACACCCTCGTCCTCGTTCCCACTCAGCAGGCAGGGAGGCGCCTTCGAGAGGCGCTGACGCTGTTCTGCGCGAGGCATGGCACCTATCTGATGGCCCCGACGCTGCGCACGCCGGCACATATTCTTATCAGCAATAGCAGCACGTCGCCACCGATCGCAACCGCGCTGGATGTTGCCGCGAACTGGGCGCGCGTGCTCCAGGATATCGAACCATCCGAGTACCAGGGGCTCCTGCCCACACCCATACCCTCCCGCGACTTCCGGTGGGCACTGCGCACCGGACGAATGCTCGAGTCACTGCGCCAGACGCTCGCCGAACACGGTCACTCCATCCGATCGGCGGTTGATCAGTTCGCGACCGGGATAGAGGAACTGGACCGATGGACGGACATGGCAAGACTCGAGCAAAGGGCTGTCGAACAGATGGAACGACTTGGTCTTGCCGATCCCTGTAGCGAGATGCTCCGCCATACCGAACAGCCTTCCATGGGCGGTTTCGACAGCATTGTACTGGCCTGCGTACCGGATCCTGCCCCACTGTCGCTCACGAACCTCCAGCGCCTATCGGGAACTATGAGCATTGAAGTACTGGTTCACGCCCCAGAATCGATGGCATACGCTTTCGACTCCTGGGGACGCCCACTGGCCGACACGTGGTCTGCCGTGCAGGTTGAATTCCCCGCCGCGGACGCCACAATCAGGCTGGCCAGTTCGCCGGCAGGCCAGGCGCTGCTCGCCATTGAGATACTCAATCACGAGGACTACGGACCGGGAGACACTGCCCTTGGCGTGCCTGACAACTCGGTAAGCCCTTACCTCGAGTCATCTCTCGCCGAGCATGGCGTGCCCGTTCACAATCCTGCAGGTGTCCCATTATCCCGGCATCCCGTGCTTCAGCTGCTGAGCGCTTATCACGAGATTAGAAGCGAAGGCTCGTACGAATCCGTAGCGGCCTTACTCCGACATCCCGATGTACTGGACCACCTGCATAGAGCGCACGGCATCGGCACACGAACGCTGCTCACCGAACTGGACGAGTATCAGAACACCCACCTGCCGGGGACCTTTCACGCAATAATCGAGAGGCTGGGCAGATCACAGTCAGGCACGACATCATGGCCCGCGCTTCTGCATGCGGTCTCCATAGTTAAGCAACTGGCAATCCACGCGGAAACCGACGGAGCTGAGACAGCGTTTCGTACCGTGTTGCAGACCATATACTCCACAAGAGCGCTGCGCCCTGAGGAAGCAGCCGACACGGAATTCCGCACAGTCGCCGACATGGTCGACGAAGCGTTACGAATGATTTCATCCGGCTGCATCCCGCATCTCAAGCTCGGGATCCAGGAATCCAGCGAGGTAATGCTGGAGATGCTGACAAGCGAAAGGTATCCGCGTGAGAGACCACGCGGAGCTATCGATCTTGAGGGCTGGCTGGAGCTTGCGTGGAACGACGCGCCTCTGCTCATACTGACGGGAATGAACGACGCCTTCGTCCCCCGGCGGCCCAGCGATGAGGCATTCTTGCCGGAGTCTCTCAGGCGCACGCTGGGACTCAGAAACGAGACCGACCGCCTTGCACGCGACGTCTTCCTCACCCGCACTATGGTTGAATCCCGCCGCGAGCACGGCAGACTGTATGTCATTGCCGCGAAGTACGGTTCGTCTGGAGAGCCTCTCAAGCCTTCACGAATCCTCCTTAAGTGTCCTGATGAAGAATTGCCTCGTCGCGCACGCCGGCTGTTCGGCAATCCGGATGATCAACGACCCAGCCTTCCCTCCACCATCAGCTTCCGATTGAGCCCACATATTCCACCGACTGAAGACACCAGCCTGAAGAAACCAGGAAGACTGAGTGTATCGTCGCTTCGCGACTACCTTTCGTGTCCGTTCAGGTTCTACCTGAAACACGTACTGGGGATGGAGACCCTGACCGATACCAAGAGGGAGTTGGACGCGCTCGACTTCGGCACAGTGGTGCACGATGCGCTGGCAGCCATGGCGTCCGATCCTGCCATGGGGGTGTGCGACGACTCCGGTCTGCTGGACCGCTTTCTGAACGATCAGGTAGACAGATGGACAGCTGAGCATCTCGGTGCGAATCCGCCGCTGCATCTCCGAATGCAACTTGATGTAGTACGTGATCGCCTGGCGGCTGCCGCAACGGTGCAGGCAGAACAGGTGAAGTTGGGGTGGGAGATCACCCATTACGAGGAGCGTGTAGCACTCAGCATCGGGTCGAATACCGTACGCGGAAGGATTGACCGGGTCGAGCGCCACCGCGACACCGGCGAGTATCGCGTCCTCGACTACAAGACAACAGATAATCCGTCTCCTCCTGAGAAACAGCACCTCGGCCCCGATACCGGAGACGCGCGTGAATACTCACGCGTCTACGTGGAGGGTAAGGCCAGGAAATGGGTTGACCTCCAGCTTCCCCTCTATACAGCCATGCTCGCGGATCATTTGTCGCACGCTGGACGAATCCGGGCCGGCTACTTCAGCCTCCCCAGAGACACCGATGCAGCCAAAATCGATACATGGGAGGGACTGACCGAATCATTACTCCAGGCGGCAATGTCCTGTGTGGGCGGGATTCTGGGTGATATCGAGAACCGACGCTTCTGGCCGCCGTCGGCCAGAGTGCCGTACGAAGACTTCGAGCCACTCTTTCCCGCAGAAGCACCACAGTGCGTGGATGGCCAGGCATTCACGGACTTCCTGGAGAACTGGGAACGATGAGAGCTGAATCTCTCAGGCATCAGGCAATCACCGCTTCGGCAGGATCGGGCAAGACGTTCCAGCTTGCACACCGTTACCTGCGTCTTCTTGCCAGCGGTGCACACCCTGAGGAAGTCGTGGCCCTTACATTCTCGAAGAAGGC
>PUON01000128.1 GCA_003552125.1 Dehalococcoidia bacterium
CAGTTGGTACAGTTAGTGAATGGGTATCGATGGCGGCGATCGTTGGCATCCATAACCTCTGCGAGGCAGTCGCGACAGGTTGCGACATCCGGCGACACCATTTGGCTTCGTCCCGGCACGATCAGGCTTTCCCGGATCTCGAAGCGCATCGTGTATTGAATAGGGATATGTTCGGTCTCGACGCTCTGAATGAGCGCAAGCTCTGGGGCTTCTATCTGGAGCCGTTCAACGAACTCGGTCGCGTGGCTGGTCGATCCTTCGACCTCGATCTGAACGTTCTCGGATGTGTTTCGTACCCATCCGGTCAACTCAAGACTGTTTGCGAGACGGAAGATGAATGGCCTGAAGCCGACACCCTGGACGACTCCATGTACGCGGACACGAAGGCGTATCTTGTCTGTGGGTTCGTGTTCGCGGCGCCCTGAACTTGGGTTCACCTGCGCTGACGCTGATCGCGCAGCCATGTCGCCCATTCTGCCACGCCCTCTCCAGTCTTACACGACAGGGGGAAGAACTGCACGCTCGCATTCAGGTTGCGCACCGTACGCGTGAACTCTTCCATGTCGAAGTCCACATACGGGAGGAGGTCTGCCTTGTTGATGATGAGCGCGTCTGCCTGGGCGAAGATGACCGGGTACTTCAGTGGCTTGTCATGGCCCTCAGGAGTGCTGGTGATGACGACTTTCAGGTGTTCGCCCAGGTCGAACTCGGTTGGGCACAAGAGGTTGCCTACGTTCTCAATCAGGACAAGGTCGAGGTCTTCAATTGGCATGCGCTGGAGCGCCACGTGCACCATATCCGCTACCAGTGCGCAGCTTTCCGGCATGCCCTTTGTGTTGATCTGGATGACAGCCTGCGCCACGTCGTGAACCTTCTCCGCGTCGACCGTTGATACCACGTCACCCTCAATGACGCCGATTCGGGTGTCAGCCGACAGCGCCTCTATTGTTCGCAGGATGAAGCTGGTCTTCCCTGCTCCCGGGGCGGACATGACGTTCACTGCGAGACAGTCGTTCTTGTCGAAGACCGCTCGGTTCCCCGTTGCGGTCGCCTCATTCGCATCCAGAATGCCTTGGATGATTTCAATCTTGCTCACGATACCTCCATCTCTTTGATATAGAGTTCGCGGCCTCCCTCAATGTCTATTTCGGGTGCACCGCATGCGGGGCACTTCCACTCGCGGGTGATTGGTTCAAATACGTCTGCGCATGACCTGCAGCGCAATCTCAAGGGAAGCTCCTCGAACTCCAGCGTCGCCCCTTCGGCGATGGTGTTCTTGCTCATCGTGTCATAGTAGAACCGAATGCAGTCGGGAACGAAGCCTGTAAGGGCGCCGACCACGATGTGAATCGACGTCACTTTTGTGACTCCTGCCTCCTTTGCCTTGTCTTCGACAATACGGATGATACTTTCAGTGACACCGTACTCATGCATGGCATTTACTCCGAATTCTAGAACCTAGGGCGACGGCATCCCCTGACTATCGATATCGGCAACTGAACCGAGCACGCCGTTCACCAGTTTCGGACTTGCGTCACTGCCGAATCGTTTTGCGAGTTCCACCGCCTCGTTGATAATCACCTTGAGGGGAGAGTCTCTGCTGAACAGCATCTCATACAGCGCCATCTGCAGAATGATACGGTCTACCGCAGCCATCTGTTGCACCGGAAACGCCGGGGCATGCTGTTCGATAATGGAATCTATCTGTCGCCGGTGCTGATGTACACCCTGGACGAGCCGCGTCACGAAATCGTATACATCCTCGTTGATGTCCTCGTTGGCGGCGAGGCGCGCCAGTACCTCCTCCAGTTTATGTGTCGTACAGTCCAACTCGTACAGAGATTGGAGGGCTACGTTTCGCGCCAGGCGACGTGAGGTCATGGTTATATGGACGAGGATGGTTCGTTCAGTGCTGAGATATCCTCCACCTCGGAAATGTTGATGGTCTGAGCCTCCGGGCTGATTCTCTTAATGAGGCCGCTAAGAACTGTACCCGGCCCGATCTCGTAGTACGTCGTGACGCCTTGGGCTGTCATGTACTCAATTGACGCCTGCCACTGAATGCAGTGTCGCAACTGAGAGAGCAGTTCCTCGCGCATCTCATCGCTATCCGTCAGAGGAAGCCCGGTCACGTTACTGACTACGGGAGTTCGAGGGGGCCGGAAGGAAAAGCTGTCGAGGACTCGACCGAACTCCTCTACTACCGGATCCATCAGCGTTGAGTGGAACGCGCCGCTTACGTTAAGCGGTATCAGTTTGCGTGCCCCTCGCTCCTTCGCCAGTGCGGTGGCTTTCTCCAGCTTATCCACAGCCCCGCTGACGACGACCTGCCCCGGAGCGTTTATGTTCGATATCTCTACTCCGGACTCTTCACATACCTCCTGAAGTGACGCGCGATCGAATGCAATGACCGCCATCATGCTGCCCGGAGCCTTGATGCCCGCCTCGTACATCAGGCGACCACGTTCCCGAACCAACTGCAGCGCATCGGGCAAGGATAGAGATTCAGCAGCGACGAGCGCGGAGTACTCACCGAGACTGTGACCGGCGAGGAAACCGGGTTCCGGGAGCTTCTTCCCGAGTGATTCCCGGGCGGCTGCGAGGCATGCGACACTGGTGGTGACCAGCGCGGGCTGGACGTTCACCGTTTTGGTCAACTCGTCTGACGGGCCATCAAAACATAGCTGTGATATCGGGAAGCCGAGCGTTGAGTCTGCCTCGTCGAAGACGGCTCTTGCCGACGCAAACGTCTCATAGACGGACAATCCCATGCCGACCGACTGGGAGGCCTGGCCGGGGAACACATATGCAGCCCACGCAGCCATGACTCTTACCGCTTCTTCTTATCCTTCGCTGTGGTGATCATCGTCACCTGCCTGCCATCGTACATGCCGCAGCTCGGGCAGATGCGATGAGAGACTTTCGGGCTCTTGCAGTTCGGGCACAGCATAAGTGCAGGAGAGGTAAGAGACTGGTGGCTCCTGTGCTTCCCTTTTCGGGATTGCGATCGCTTCTTCTTGGGTTCAGCCATGGGGATGCAGCTCCTCCAAGCCGGGACAGTCTGTCCGGCACAATGGTTTCAAGGGTAAGTGCAACACGATATGTTGTCGGATAATCTCACCCAAGTCAAGTACGTGGTTCGGGCCGATGTGTACCTCATCATCCACTTCGAATCCATCTGTTCCCCGCCGATGCGCAAACGCCGGATCGGGATGCAGTTCTTCTTCGACGGTGAAGTTGACGTGTTCACAGTATTCGTTCAGGCAGCGCATGCACATGAGCATCACGTCGGCGGTGCCTTCGCCGGCTAGTGTCATGCCGCGACTTGTATGTGTGAGGAGAATGGTTCCAGCCACCAGGGCTGATTGGCTGTCGGGCAACATGTCCTCGATTCGATGACACTCACTGGTCCCGACCGGTTGTTGCAGCAGGGAACTGGCGTGATAGCGTATCGTAAGGGGGGCACCCACAAGAGATTCCATAGAGAGCATAGTTACTCGAAAGGTACTATAGAATTAAGCCCTGACGCAAACGCGGCGCGTACTGCGCACCCTACCCAAGTCCGCTGAAATGACGAGGTCAATCTGCTACCATTATCGGATAATCATGGAGTATCAGGTAGTCATTCTTGGCGGTGGGCCGGCGGGTCTTACTGCCGGTCTGTATGCGGCCAGGTCGGGATTCACCACTGCGGTCCTCGAACAGACGATGGCCGGTGGTAAGATAGTGAATGCCTCACACGTCGAGAACTACCCGGGGTTTGACCAAGGCATTTCTGGACTTGACCTGGGACAGGCAATGAAGCGGCAGGCAGAGAAGGCCGGCACCGAGGTCGTTCGGACCGCGGTAACCGACGTCACACTTTCTACCCATGGTCCTCCAGGTAGCGCGCATATAGTGCATACGGCGGATGGAGATATTCAGACAACAGCGCTCATAATTGCCACAGGATCTGACTACCGCACATTGGACGTGCCGGGCGAGGCTGAGCACCTTGGCAAAGGCGTTTCGTATTGTGCTACGTGCGACGGTGCGTTCTTTCGCGGCAAGAAGGTTGCAGTCATCGGTGGCGGCGATACTGCGTTGACCGATGCGCTGGAGTTGGCGACATTTGCCAGTGACGTAATTGTCGTGCATCGCCGGGATGAGCTGCGTGCTAGCGAAGCGCTCCAGGCGAATGCGCGCAAGTCACCTAAGATCAGCTTCAGATGGAACTCAGTGGTCGAAGGCATCGAAGGAGATCAGGCGGTGACTGCCCTCCGACTCCGAAACACAAGGGATGCTATAATCAGTGAAGTTTCGGTTGACGGAGTCTTCGTGGCGGTGGGGTCCGTACCCTCGACAGAGTTCCTCGGTGGATCACTGTCGCTGGACGAATCCGGGAGCATTATCACCAACGACTCGATGGAGACTGGAGTTGCGGGAGTATTCGCCGCTGGAGACGTGCGTCACAACTCGGCACGGCAGGTGATTACCGCCGCAGGTGATGGGGCGACCGCAGCACTCTCGGCAAGGAGGTATATTATCTCACTATGAAGGTCCTCTTATTGAAAGACGTCCCGGGTTCAGGTGAGGCTGGCGATGTTAAGGAAGTAGCGCGCGGCTTTGGACGGAACTATTTGTTGCCCAGGGGCCTTGCTGTCGAAGCCAGTCCCGGCGCCATGAAGCAGGCGGAAGCGCGTATCCGCCAGGAGAAGGAGCGCAAGGTACAGGAAGCGAAGAAGCTTGAGACGCTCGCTGGTCGTCTGCAGGGCAAGGAGCTTCACTTCAAAGCTCGAGTCGGCAGTGAGCATAAGCTGTTCGGTTCCATCACTGCAGCGAGTATTGCGGATGAACTGGGCAGGCAGGCTGATACACACATTGACAAGAAGCACGTTGCACTGGACCGGCCGTTGCGTGAGATCGGGACCCATGAAGTCCTGGTAAGACTCTCCGCGACCGCAGAGGCGACGGTCACCGTGACCATAGAACCGGAAACCGACGTATAACAGGTGGTGTGTCATGGTGGAACAGGGGAACCTCCCCCCCCACGACATCGAGGCGGAAGAGGCACTGCTCGGCTCACTTCTTATCGACCCCGATGCGATTCTTAAGGTCATTTCCTTCGTAAAGGTGGAAGACTTCTTTGACGAGGTCAACGCGTCCATCTATGGCGCCTGTGTCAACCTGTATCGTCGAAGCGAACCGATCAACCAGATTACCATCGCCCACGAACTCATGCGAGTGGATCGCCTTGAGCAGAGCGGCGGCGCCTCCAACCTCAACCGCCTCATTGCCAACGTTCCCACGTCGCTCCACGTCGAATACTATGGCCGTATCGTCGAACGGATGGCGCTCAACAGAAAGCTCATCACCGCCGGCAGGCGCATCGCCTCGATAGGCTACGAGGCGGGTCCGGATATCGAACAGAGCATGAGCCAGGCCGAGGAAGCGCTCTTCCAGGTTCGGATGAGAGAGAGTAATCGAGATTTTGTCTCAATTCGAGACGTACTCGACGGGTATTTCGAGGCAACTGGACGCAGCCCCGATGAGGCTACCGAAGCCCTGCCACATGTTAAGACAGGTTTTTCCGGCCTTGACAGCCTCCTGGGCGGCCTGCAACGATCAGACCTGATTATCCTTGCCGCCAGGCCCAGCATTGGCAAGACCACGCTGGCCCTTGATATCGCTCGGAGGGCTGCAGTTGACCAGAATGCATGTGTGGCACTGTTCAGCCTTGAGATGTCGGCCGAGTCCGTGGTGCAGCGCCTGCTTGCGGCACAGTCAGATGTGGACTTCTGGCAGGTCAGGATCGGCCGATTCTTCGAACACGAAGAACGCAAGATCATGGATGGTGCGGGCGTCCTCTCCGATACCAGCATTTACATTGATGACACGCCGCAGGTTGGCACAATGTCGGTCAGGAGCAAGGCCAAGCGTTTGGACTTCGAACGGCGTCTTGACCTCGTGATTATCGACTATCTTCAGCTGATCGAGGGAGAGGGAAGAAAGGACACCCGTGTGCAGGAACTTAGTCAGATCACACGGTCGCTGAAGCTCCTTGCAAGAGAACTCGACGTCCCCGTGATAGCCGTTTCACAGCTTAGCCGCGCTGTTGAATGGAGGACTTCACACGTACCGCAGCTTGCCGATCTTCGTGAGTCAGGTACCATTGAGCAGGATGCGGACATCGTGTTATTCATCTATCGTGAGGATAAGTATGTGACCGAAGAGGAGTGGAATCGATTACATGACATAATGGGCGAGCCATACCCCAAGGGAATCGCCGATGTCATCATAGCGAAACACAGGAACGGGCCTCTTGGACAGATTAAGGTGCGGTTTGTGGATCGCGTGGTCCGCTTTGACAATCTGGAACAGGGGGCGGCTTCGTCATCGTTCATATAGTAACGCGACTTTGAATCTCTATGGCGGGTCGGATGTCTTACTCAGCAGCACAGCCCGGCTCCTTCATACAGGTGCCGGAATCATACGTTGCCACCGTCATTCGCCAGATCCAGGATCTGGCGGAACTGAAGGTCACGCTGCTGGTGTTCTACCTGCTTGGTAAGTCTCGTACCTACCCCGGATACGTCGTGCATTCGGATCTTGTTGTGAGGGCGGCGTCCCTCCTGGGGATTGATGAAGGAACATGCAGCGATGCGATTGATGCCGCCGTGAAGCGTGGCACATTCTTGATGGTGGATGTTGAGGGCGAGCGTGGTGCAACCGGATATGTGGCAAACCTTGAGGCCGATCTCGAAGCTATTGAGAAACTGAAGTGCGGGCACGTCATCATCGGCGACGGCGCGCATGTGGCACCCAATATCTTTGAACTGTATGAACAGAACATCGGCATAATTACCCCGATGATTGCCGAGGAGCTGCGTGATGCGCAGAAGACGTATCCGGGAGACTGGATTGAGGAGGCGTTCAGGGAGGCCGTAAGAGGACGGAAACAGAATTGGAAATACATCAGCAGGATTCTGGAACGATGGGCCGTCGAAGGAAAGGTTCGTGGAGCACATAGATCGGGTACTGTCCAGGATGACCCGGACAAATACGTCAAGGGCAGATACGGACGCATCGTACGCCGCTGATATGACTCAGCGTGTTCGGCGAGCGAACAGTGAGGCCCAAGATGCCTGTGCTCATTGTCGCGGTGCCGGCTTCGTACATCCCCCATTGACGTCTGGCGAACCCGACTACTCGCGCGCCGTCCCATGTGGCTGTCAGGAGCAGGTACTCGTACGACAGAAGCAAGGGTTTCTGGAGCGCTACAGCAATCTAGGCCTGCTCAGACATTACTCGTTCGAGACTTTGAGCCCCGCTGGTCGATCGCAGTCGGCGACTGGCTTTCCTGCTGCATATGAAGCAGCGTGCCGGTATGCTGAGCAGCCCCTGGGATGGCTGGTGCTGGTTGGACCCGTAGGAAGCGGGAAGACGCATCTGGCGTGCGCTATAGCTAACACGAGACTGGCACGGAGTGAGCCCGCGTTCTACGTCAGCGTGGCAGACCTGCTGGACCACTTGCGGGCGGCCTTCACTCCGGGGAGCGATGTGAGTTACGATGACCTGTTCTCGCAAGTCAGAGGTACGCCGTTGCTGGTGTTGGACGATGTGCGCACGGATGGTGCCAGCGAGTGGGCGCGGCAGAAGCTTGAGCAGATCCTGAACCACAGGTACAACCTTCGGTTACCTACCGTGATTACCACCGATGCCGCACCTGAAGAGCTCGATCCTGGGATCAGTGAACGTCTCGTTGACGGCGCATTTTGCTCTGTACTGATACTCGGACATCCGAGGTCAAGTGGGCTGCAGATGCCTGCATTACCTGATGGTTTAACCACGGAAACGTTTGAGAGCTTCGACTATCGTCGTACCGAGTTGTCGCGCGAGCAACAGCAGAATCTTGAAATGGCCTACAGTCTTGCACTCGATTTTGCGAGGCAGCCCGAGGGCTGGCTTATGCTCCAGGGAGTTCACGGATGTGGGAAGACGCACTTGGCTGCGGCCATTGCCAATGCACGCATTGCTGCGGGAGAGCCGGCATTGTTCGTTGTGGTGGCCGATCTCCTCGATTATCTGAGATCGGCGTTTGGACCGGACAGTCGGGTGTCATACGCCAGATTCTTCGAGGAGGTGAAGCAAAGCCCGTTGCTGATTCTGGATGACTTTGGTGACCAGTCGAGCACTCCCTGGGCACGATCAAAGCTCTTCCAACTTATCAATCATCGTTACAACGCACGCTTGCCGATGGTCGTTACGACCTGCCTGTCGCTTGATGAGATGGAGCTTCGCATCAGTTCGCGTTTTGCTGATCCCCGTTTCGGGACAGTGTTCAATATACTCGCCCCCCATTTCAATGTAGACGTCTACGATCACAGGCCCGGCGGGTGACTCCGACGCTTCGCATCCGGTTACGTTGACTGCATGACAACATGAGCGCTGTTGTATTGATAGTGTTCGGCTACTTCATCGGTGTATTGCCATTTACCGTCACGCTTGCAGTTGCCAGCGGGGTTGATATCTGGACTGAATCTGATCTGCATGGTGCCTTGCGTCGCCAAGCCGGATGGCGCCGTTTCGGTGCGGCAGTGATGGTTGATACCGCCAAAGGCCTTTTCCCGGTACTCATCGGGTTCGGATTTTCGCTGTCACCCTGGGTCGTCTCTCTTGCCGCCCTTGCAACCGTTGTCGGGCAGATGTGGCCTCCATTCATCCGGCGGGGGGAAAAGGGCTCGTGTACCGCTCTGGGTGCACTGGTCGCACTTGCGCTTGTGTACGAGACATACCTCGTACTGGTGGCACTGGCGTTCTTCGCGGGTGGGCTGCTGCTGTATCTCGTGTCCTTGGCTTCTACTTCGGAGGACCGGAATCCAAGCAGCCTGATTGCGCTTGCCCTTCCCTTCATGATGCTGATGGGTTTTGGGGTGGCTCCCGCATTGTCATGGCTTGCCGGCGGATACGAGGCAATGACCGTGGGGCTGGCGCTCATCGTGTGCGCTGTTGTCGTCAAACGCTTGACAGTCGGTCTGCGCACCGATCTGGATGTGGGGGTGCAGCTTCACAGGGTTCTGCTCCGTCGACTTTTGTTCGATCGTTCCGTTGCGAGTGACGATTTCTAGCGGTTGTCAGTGTGGCATTTCTTGCCGACGTTTCGGTCCCGGTAAGCGTGCCCCCGTATGCATGCTGAGTTCTAATCTGTTATGCCATACTATAGGCGACTGCTGCAGTTGACTCGGCTGGTCAATGAATACAACTGCTGTGAATCCTATTCGGGGGAATCTCTATGGGTGACATGAGTGCCTATGCGCTTGATGGTAAGACTGCCATCGTAACTGGTGCTGGATCCGGCATCGGCCGTGGTACGGCACTGCAAATGGCGAATGCCGGGGCGAATATCGTCGTTGCCGAATTGCAGAGGCAAGCAGCGGAGGAGACGGCGAACATGATTCGCTCGCTTGGCCAGCGGGTTCTGGTTTCAACGACTGATGTCACCAGTAGTGAGAGTGTAGGGGAGATGATGGCTGCAACCCTTCGGGAATTTGGTGGGGCCGACATACTTGTGAACAACGTTGGTGGTCTTGGTCCCAATCCGAAGAAGAAGACCATCCTTGAATTGGAGCTAGAGGAGTGGGAGTCATTGCTGCGACTCAACCTGACATCGCAGTACCTCTGCTGCAAAGCATTCATCTCCGAACTGGTGAACTCTGGAAGGGGTGGCAACGTCGTCAATATTGCGTCACTTGCAGCCCTTGTGCCGTATGAAACATCGGTGGTATATGGCGCGGCCAAGGCGGGAGTTGTCAGTATGACCCAGACGCTTGCCGCCGAGTATGGCAGGCACGGGATCAGGGTGAACTGTATCGCTCCGGGACACGTCCGCACTCCCATCCCCGAAGCGCTCTACCAGGGAAGGGAAGAATTGCGTGCCGCACAGGATCGCATAATCCCTGTCGGCAGGTGGGGAGAACCGGAGGAACTGGGGCGCCTGGCAGTGTTCCTGGCTTCACCAGCGTCCAGTTATGTGACAGGTCAGACGGTGGTTGCCAGCGGCGGCATGACGTACTTCCTGACGAAGCTTCACTGACGGCGGATCGAGTGCGAGTTGCGGGATCGATTGCTGCATGTTGCGTCAATAGAACCCGTGACGAAGATCCTCCTGCGTGCGTGTTGCGGGGTCGAAGAGCGGTTGCTAGAATACCGCGAGGGCTCTCCTATGGTAGACGCTCCTGTATTGGTTCTCAATCAAGGCTTCGAGCCTCACGACGTGTGTCGTACCCGCCGGGCGATCGTACTTGTGTACTGTGGCAAAGCTGAACTCGTTGAAGACAGTCGGGGTGAGGTGCACACCGTTACCGCGGCGTTCGCCATTCCTTCGGTTATCCGTTTGACACAACGTGTTCGTCGACCGTTTCATCCACGGCGCGTTACCAGGCTGGAGGTATTCATGCGCGATAGCTATTGCTGCCAGTACTGCGGGCGCGAGACTCGGGATCTTACTCTCGACCATGTGGTACCGCGCAGCCAGGGTGGTGGGCATTCATGGGAGAACGTAGTGAGCGCCTGCAAACTATGTAATCGGCGAAAGGGAGGCCGGACTCCTGAACAGGCTCACATGAAGCTGCTTAACCAGCCCCACGCGCCGCGCGGCTATGGCTATGCGGTGCCATACCACTATTTCTGTTCGCATCACGAGTGGAAAAAATACGTTCCTCATACGCAAGGGTTCACTCGTGAGTCCCAGACAGGCGCACCTGGTCCGGACGTAGCTCTCTAATCATCGTCTCCAGTTGAACGGTTACGGTGTCCTTGAGGACACTTACTGCGATGACTCTTCCCGGACCGAACTCGGTATCCACCACCCGATTGACCTTGGGCATGCGTGATTTCGCTTCTGCGTACATTTCCTGCTCGTAGTTGAGACAGCAGAGCAGTCTTCCGCAGACCCCCGATATCTTCATCGGATTCAAAGCGAGCTCCTGGGTCTTCGCCATCTTGATCGTGGATTGCGCCTGTGGACCGAGGAAGGTCTGGCAGCAAAGCGCATACCCGCACTTGCCCAGCAGACCGCAGAGCTTGCCCTGTTCACGAGGACCAACCTGCCTCAGCTCGATCCGCGCGTGTAACAGGCGGCTCAACTCCCGAACGAGCTTGCGGAAGTCGACCTTGTCGTCTGCGCGGAAGTAGATCGTGACGTGCTTCTCTCCCTCATAGCGGGCAGCGAGCGGCCGCATCTTCAGATGAAGCTGCTTAACCTTCTCGCGGCACAACGAGAGGGCTTTGAGGGACTGTTCATCGGTGCCTGCCTGTAGCACCATCCGCGGACATTCCTTCAATTCCTCGGCTTGAGTATCGATGCCGCTGCTTGCGGGCGCACCCTCGTCTACCGCATTGGTGTATGGTGCCGGGTCACCGGTTGCCATCTCTCCTGAACCCTGCAGAGTTGCAGGAGGTTCTCCAATGGCATGACCGGAGACAGCGTGCGCGTCGTCCGCCGCCGGCGTGTCGTCCGATGCATCGGAAAGCTGATTGGGAACCGTTTCTTCAGGGTGAAGCTGAGTCTCGAGAGTGTCACCGGGGCCATCAGCAGGCTGGGCCTGTACATCATCCTCATCCGACTTGTGATGTTCGTTGGTGTCGTTGCCCTGTATGGATGGCGAAACGGCATTCGTCAGCTCAGTATCCTCGATGTCGTTCCCTGTTTCCTCGTACCTTTCACGTTCGTTCATTAGGTCTCGCCCTTGTTCCGGGGCACAACGGGTAACCCGATGCCACTGGCCAAGGGCCGGGTGATGCGGGGCATCGTGTATACCAGCGAGTCGAATACGAGCCTGGGAATCACATTAATGTCGAGGTCGCGCCTCGCTTCGCTGAGCTTCCCGATGTAGTCGCGTATCTGCTCGAGACTCAGGCGTTGTGCCTGTTCGGTAATATCGTTGACATAGTCTATGTTTACGACGCTCTCCGCGCAACCGGTCTTGACCAGCATCAGGTCGCGCCACCAAATAGTCCATTGATCAAGTGTATCTGTCGCGGCTGCGCGATCACGCCGGTACAGGGCATCGATCTCGCGCGAGAAGTCGAATCGTGCCGCGTAAGTCATGGATAGCAACTGGATGGCACCCTCGACTCGGGAGATTCGTTGTTCAATGATGGACTCATCTTCGAGAGCTTGAAGAGCCCAACCGACACGTCCCCGGGAGATACGAGAGAGCAGCCGGGCCTGTTCCGGTGCTGCACCACATACATCGACCAAGTGTCGTTCCAGTTGGGCTGGCGGCATTGGATGTACGTCAATTCTCTGACATCTGGACACGACAGTTTGAAGGAGACGCTCTTCGTTCTCGGCCAGGAGCATCCACACCACCTGTGGTGGCGGCTCTTCCAGTACCTTGAGAATGCGGTTTGCTGCTGCATCGGTCATGCGGTCAGCGTTCTCGATGAGCATCACTTTGAAACGTCCTTCGTATGGAGGCAACATTGATGCTCGTTGGAGGTCCTCAATCTGTTCGGTCAATATGCGCGTTCGTTGACGCCTGACTTCTTCCCCGACCTCGACATCTTCGGGGACACCAGATTCGTCCAACGTGATGCGGTGCAAATCGGCATGCTTTCCGTCGAGAATCCTCGTGCACGAACGGCAGCTTCGGCAGGGCATCTCTTCAATGTTCTCGCAGTTCAGCGCACACGCGAGCTCGATGGCCAAAGTTTGCTTGCCGGTGTGCGGTTCTCCCAGGAACAGATAGGAGTGGTGCGTGTTTGAGTCAGCGACACTCTTGGAGAGTCGTTCTACAGTGCTCTTCTGACCGATCGTACGCCACATATCTACGCAATATCCAGCCGATAAAGGTCATCCAGTGTTTCGCGATGACGCACGATACGCGCATTCCCGCGGTTCACAAATACAATCGCGGGACGGGGAGTCGCATTGTAGTTGCTCGACATCGGGATGCAGTATGCCCCACATGCGGGAACGGCGAGCACGTCCCCCGGAACCACTCGCGGTAACTGGATGTCTCGCATAAGTATATCACCGGATTCGCACAGCTTTCCCGCAACGGTTACCGTGTGGATGTCCTGTTCCGCGGCGCGGTTGGCCACAAGTGCCTCGTAGGTCGCGCCGTACAGTGGCGGTCGGATGTTATCTGACATGCCTCCATCAACGCATACGAAGCGTCGCACGCCCGGAATCTCCTTGAGCGTCCCTACCGTGTAGAGTGCGACACCGGCACGTGCAGAGATAGCCCTGCCAGGTTCGACGGTAAGACGCGGTGGCATCAGGCTGTTCTTGAGGAGGAGGTTTGACAGCGTGCTGATGATTGCATCTGCGTACACCCCTGGATGAGGATACTCGTCCTGCACAGTGTAGGCGACGGGGAACCCCCCACCGACGCTCAACTCGAACATATCGAAATCGTACTTACCCTTCATCTCGCGAGCGAACTGCAGCACAACTGCCAGTGCCGACTCATAAGGTTCAGTATCCGGAATGGGCGAACCGAGATGGAAATGCAGCCCAAGCAGGCTCACGCCTCTCAGCGCGAGCGCCTCCTCAAGTGCTTCCTCTGCCTGCCCCGTGCCAATCGGGAAGCCGAACTTGCTGTCCAGCACGCCAGTCGTTGTGAACGTATGAGTGTGTGGGTCTACGTTAGGCGTCAATCGCAGAAGTATGTCCTGACACTTGTTGCGGTCACGCGCCAGGCTGTCGACCAGTCTCAACTCTTGACGGTTGTCCACCACCACGCGCCCGATGTCCGCTTCAATCGTGGTCGCCAACTCCTCTGGTAGCTTGTTGTTGCCGTGGAAGTAGATACGTTCTACCGGAAACTCCACGGAACGGGCAATGGCGAACTCGCCGAGGGAGACCACGTCGAGTCCAAGACCCTGCTCCATAACCACCTTTGCCATTGCCTTGTTGAGGAAGGCCTTCGCCGCGTAGCAGATGATGCTGTCGGGATATCGGCTGGCGAAGCGCTCTACGAATTCGCGGCACTGATGTCGCAGCATCTGTTCATCGTACACGTAGAGAGGAGTCCCGAACTCCTTGGCAAGGTCATGCGCATCACAACCACCTATCGTGAGGTGTCCCGCTGCGTTGATGCCCGAGTCTTTCGGGAATAGCGGCAATCTGGGTATCCGTCCGGTGGGTCTCGTCATGTGCAGATGGTACCGTTGAGAGGCACCTTCGTCAACGTACGTTCAGGGATCGCTGCCATCCGGTTGGGCTGTCTCCCAATCATGAATCAGTCATACGGGCATTTCTCGTCCGACCGAAACTGTCCAAGAGGGTTGTGGCGTGCTAGTCCGCTATCTCAGAACCTGTCGCCTTGTGAAACTGGGCATCTTGAGGCGGCTCCATCAGTTCAAGGGTGATGCCATCAGGTCCTCTGAAGTAGCTCATGCCCCATCCCTCGAGAGCTCCGTCGCGAACCCTCAATGGTGGACTCACGAACTGAACTCCTCGTCCACTCAGCTCAAGGTATGTCTTCTGAATGTCATCTACGAGGAACGCAAGATGAGCCACACCTGTGTTGCAGGTGGACAGGTCGATTCGTCGCCCTCTTGGCGATAGGTACTCAACGAGTTCGACGGTACTGTTGTCCGGCAACGTCACGTTCGAGATCTTCATCTGCAACTCGGGGAATCCGACCATGCGCTCGAAGCGTTCTCCGCTCACATGACTCACGGGCGTTGCCTTGAGCTGGAGTTTCTGCACGAAGAACTCGCGCGCTTTCTCAATGTCACTCACGGTGTAGCTGACATGGTGAATACCTGTAATCATACTTCCACCTCCAAGAACGTCCTTACCTCTTCTCTGAATCTCGATTCACTCTAGCATAATTCCTGGACGTCTTGTGAGTACGTGTCCCTATGCTGCTTTTCCTTTGCGAGTAGTTGACCGCCGCAAAGGGCTGTGATAAGGTGCCTCCTCTGGCTCAGCCTTGGCCACCAGTGAGTCATCCGCACGTTTGGCGACCATTCCGGTCGTTTCACTCCACAACAACGACCGGTGTGTTTTGCGGGCAGTCGGCCTGCCCGAAAGGAGGGCAACATGAGGGATGCGAAGAACAGAGTGCAGTGGGTGTACAGTTCGCCTGACACCGAGGAACTGAGACGTCGGTATGATGAGTGGGCGAAGGAGTATGATGCCGACTTGGAACGTGATTTTGGTTGGGAAGGGCCGTCTTTGGCGGTTGACTACCTTGCCAAGTACGTGCCTGTCTCTGCGGTGATTCTTGATGCTGGCGCTGGTACCGGACTCGTTGGCATCGAACTGGGGAAGCGCGGTTACCAGGATATCTTCGGTATGGATATGTCCGACGGTATGCTTGAAGAGGCACGCAAGAAGGGAAGCTATCGTCAACTCGATCGTATGGTCCTTGGGGAGCCATTGGCGTATGGCGATGGACAGTTCGATGCGGTCATTAGTGTTGGAGTCCTCACGCTCGGGCACGCACCGGCCAACTCTTTCGATGAGATGATTCGTATCACACGCGCCGGCGGCCATATCGTGTTCAGTCTGCGCCCGGATGTGTATGCGCAGAGCGGCTTCAGGGAGAAGCAGTCTGCCCTTGTTGAGGCTGGCTTGTGGACGCTGGTCGAGGTGTCACCGGAGGTCAGAATACTGCCGAAGGGAGAACCAGAGGTTGCGCACCAGGTCTGGGTGTACCAGGTTGTGTGAAGTGACGTTCGTGCGACGCGCCGCGCGATGCCGCGTTCATGAGTTGCAAAGGGGGAACAATACGTGACCGGTAATGCGGATGGAGAAGCCTTACTGCGGCGTGTTGAGACTGAGGCTGCACAGTTGCAACGTGAATTACACGCCTGTGCAAGATGTACGCTGTACGCGGTTGGACGGAGTCTTCGTCTGGCTGATGATGACTGCCTCGAGGTGGCTTTGAAGACGGCTATACCGCTGAGTGGCGGGATAGCGGGTACACGCAATCAGTGCGGCGCTCTGATAGGCGGTGTGATGGCTATCGGGCTCGGCATGGTTCAGTACGATGCCCGTACGGCAAATCCTGAAGCGAGGAAGCCGGTGATGGCTTCGGCCAAGAAGTTGTACCGATGGTTTGAGCGGGAGTTTGGCCACGCAGACTGCTACGATATCCGCGAAATACACCTCGGACGATTCTTCGACATGGCAGATCCGGAGGAAACCAGGAAGTTTGAGGCAGCGGGCGGGTATGAACTATGCGCAGGTGTGGTGGGAAAGACAGCACGCAAAGCGGCGGAATTCATCCTCGAGGCTCGTCAGTGTTTGTGAGACATTGGTGACCCACTCTCGCACGGTGCATGCACCGGCAGCAGACATGAGAGTCGTACTTCACTGGCTGGTAGCGGAAGGGAAGGGTGCGACCTCGACTCTGTTGCGTCCCACTGACTTGGCGCGGTAGAGAGCGGTGTCGGCACGTGAAATGAGGAGGTCCTCGTTGTCGGGTGCCGTGTACTCGGCAACGCCGACGCTTACAGTAAGCGGGAACGCTCCTGAAGCGGGATCGGTCATGGGGGTTCCTTCGATGGATGTCCTGATGCGTTCGCCCATTACGGCTGCACCTGAGGCATCGGTGCTCGGCAGTATGATCAGAAACTCCTCCCCGCCATATCGTCCGACGTAGTCGGTCTGCCTTATGCTGCGCTGTAGCACTCTCGCGACCTCCGAGAGGACGCGATCGCCTGTGCGATGGCCCCGGGTATCGTTCACCTGTTTGAAGTGGTCGATGTCGAGCATGGCGACACTGAGCCTCTCGCCATAGCGCTGCACGTGGATCAGCCATTCAGCCAGCTTCTCCAGAATCGCATGACGGTTGAGCAGACCGGTAAGAGCGTCGAAGTATGCCAGCCTCTCCAACTGCTGATTCTTCTTCTCAAGCTCACGTTGCATCGTCAGCAGTTGGTTATTGAGCCTGGTGAGTTCGGCATACACATCTTGGGGGCCGCCAGGCACCTGTGCAGGTGTGCTCATCGTTTCCCAGTATACTCACTGGGCGCCCAGGATGTCATGTGCCGCTCTCAGCGCCTCGAGTGCATCTGTCCCGCATATGTCTGCCTCCATCCTGTTGCAGAGTGCTGGAGCGACAATAAATGGTCGTCCGCCCAGCATTATCCTGAGCTTTCCGCCGTGTTTGGATGAGCGGATCCACTCAATGAGGTCTCGTGTCTTGTTGAGGTGTGATGTCAGCGTAGTAGAGATAGCGAGCACGTGTGGGGAGTATCTGTCCAATGTCGATAGAATTGCCTCTGCAGGGACGTTCGCTCCCAGATAGTGCGTGTCCCATCCATGCAATTCGAATATGTCCGAAACCATGCGTGCCCCCAATTCATGCATCTCATCTCCGACGCATGTTGCGACAAGCCTGAACCGTGCTTGCGGACTGCTGAAGATGTGACCGTACAACTGGGACATGATCAGTTGCGTTGCTGCGGTGCAATAGTGTTCGTCCGCCACGCTGATCCTGTTCATCTGCCACAGCCGTCCCACTTCCCATTGGCAAGGTCGGAAGATGTGAAGATAGATATCTTCTACCGTTGTTCCATTGCCCAAGGCTTCTCCGATGAGGACGCTGGCAGCAGTACGGTCTCCGCGAAGGAGAGCATCGAGGTACTCACGGGCGGTCTCACCGTGAGGGCGATCGTCGGTGACGAACGGGTCGACCGTATCAGGCACGAGCGGGAGGTACTCCATGGCCTCTCTGACGATGGGCAGTACGGCTGCCGCATGTTCAGCGGAAAGCGTCTCCTGCACCAGCTCATACGTATAGCGCAGGGTTCCTGGTAGACCTTCGGTCGGCAGCCCCCTGTGGTGGAAGAGCACTTTGGCCCAGGCGACGTAATCAACGAACAATGCGGATTCGTTTACGGTGGAGGCATCGGCCAGCACATTGAGATGATAGATGGTATCGCGCACGGCAAGTTCACGACCCCTCTCCCCGTAGGGTTCCCACAGCGCGCGTTGCCGGTAATACTGCCGCGCCACGATGGCTTCCGCCAGAGCATCAATGTGTCCGCGCAGTTCGTCGCCTGCACGTGCCGAAGCTTCGAGCATGACACACTCCTGCCCTTCGTGACGCGACAGCGCAACAAAGGAGGTAAACTGACCTAATACTACACCCTTCTGATTCTGAACGGCAAAGATCGACAGATATAGGACGTGCGTGACTAAGTCCAGCAGCACGTTGATTGGAGGGCCTTTAGCCTTCTGCGCCTATATGGTGAGCGATGGCTTTCACATCGTCAGGTGGTCCTTCTCACGCGATGAAGCAAGCAAAGCAAAGGGTCAATCGTGCGCGAAGACCGTACCCTAACTCTCGTCAATCATGATTGTCTTGATCACATCACCCTGTTCGATTTTAAGCAGCACATCCATGCCCTCAATCAACTGTCCAAACACGGAGTGCGCGCCATCGAGGTGTGGTTGTGGCGCGTGGGTAATGAAGAACTGTGAACCGTTGGTGTTCGGTCCTGCGTTCGCCATGGACAGTGCCCCGGTACCGTGCGCACGGTCGCTGAACTCATCCTGGAACTGATATCCGGGTCCTCCGCTGCCTGTGCCCGTCGGATCGCCACCCTGCGCCATGAAGCCAGGGATGACCCTGTGGAATGTGACACCGTCGTAGAACCCCTCCCTTGAGAGAAAGACGAAGCTGTTCACCGTGACGGGGGCATCAGCGGGAAACAACTCGCATACCATGTTTCCCTTGTTCGTCTGGATGGTGGCTGTATAGGACTTCCCTGTATCGATGGTCATCGGGGGTGGTGCGTCATATCTCAATGGTCGCGGCTCCTCCTCTTGCTGTGCGCATGCGGTAAGCGCAAATATTATTATCCCCAGCGCTGCCAGCGCCGTGAACCGTGTGACTTTGCTAGTCATGGGCCAGAATTCTCCTTTCTGTAATTTCGACCTGCAGACGCGTGCCACCGGCATCCGATCCTCAAGGACGTTCCGCCAGTTGCCTGGTAACTGCCCCGTATAACACTGATGGGAGTAGCGTTCCTTAGCGGCTGGGCGTGTTCACTCACGCCTTCTTCGGCCCCGATCGGCTTGGAAGCGCTCGTACGTGTCGATCAGGTCGATCTCCCCCAGATAGACCTTGGCAACGAACCAGCCTATCAGCACACAGAGGGCCACAATGAGAAAGGCGGCGAATCCCAGCCAGGCTATGATAATGCCCGCAATAAGCCCCGCAACTACCCCGATAGTCTTAGGATGCATCATTATTGGCTCCACCCCCTCACCGTACCGAAACATGGCCGCGCTTGTCGGGATGGTACTTGTACTTGACGTCCACTCGGGCCACCGGCATGCCGGTTAACTGCTGTATAGTCTCGCGAACCTTAGTCTTCATCTCCGGGTTGATCTCCAGCAGATTGGCACCCAATGCTACGTGTGCGTTACAGTGGACCCGAAGGCCATCCTGTCTTTCCCGGACATAGCATCGGACATCACGCACACCGTGAATGGTCTCACCGGTGCGCTCCGCCAGAAGACAGAGGCTGTCGTTCTCTATTGTAGCGATCCCCTTCTCGGTTACGCTCAGTGTATGAACCACCGATTCGCGCAAAGGCAGAATCTCGGCGAGCAGCAGGGATATCATGCCAACAGCTGCGATCACAGCCATAGCAATGATCGCCACTCTTGTGGTGCCGGGCGCGTCAGACACCATCTGGAGCTGTGGCTCGAACCACCCCTGCAGGATGTCGGTTGGCCATGCCTGGATGGCGACTCCAATAGTAACAACCGCTCCGATCAGTACTGCCAGAGTGACCAGTATTGCCAGAATACGGTTGAAAAGGGAGATCATCATCTCGCGCCTCCACTGCCGCGGTTATCCCATGACTGTGACCCAGTCACGGGATGCTTCATTCTCTTCATTTCCATCAACAACTACTGCACCTTCGGCTGGGGCTTCTGAGGCTGGATATCAATGCCCACCACGCGGATATTGATCTCCTTCGCAATCAGTCCGGTGAACTCCAGGAGTCGCGCGGCAACCTTCTTCCGCACCTCGTTGATGATGTTGGGGATGCTGTATCCGTAATGTACGTTCAACTGCAGATCCACGATACACTCGCGTTTGCCCACCTCGACTGTTACCCCGGACCGGGCCTTTTCCGCAGCATCGGCGAAAGCCCCGGCGAGCGCTCTACGCACTGTGCTGCGGCCAAGGCTGCCGACGCCAGGTATCTCCTGGGCGGCCATTCCGGCTATGGACGCCACAACTTCGTCACCGATGATCGTCTCACCGACAAATCCGTGCTCGTTCTTCTTTTCTTCTGCCATAGCTGGACCTCCTTTTCGCTTCTTCCCGAGTGGCGTCCCTTGACGATCATCAGACTCCCGCGATTGTCACATGCCCGGCATGAGTGTGTGAGGGTTCCTGGTAGTCCGATTAGAACTCTACTCCAGTTATCGCCTCGGAACACCTGTTATCGCAGGTCATGAGGTTGGGACAGCTACGTGTCCGCCGAGTCATTCGTCAGTTTAGTCCGAGTGCTACGCGGTGTCAAGGAGTGCCAGAAGTTTGTGTGCCAGAAGTGGGTTAGCTAGTCACGTGTTACGTAAGGCGCCTTTCGGGGTTCGCGCAGCATCAATGCGCCGACAAAACCTACTGCCATAAGCGCGCAGGGTAGTGCAGTGGCCTGCTGGAATGCCTCCACCGGGTAGTGTCGAATGTCGCCCAGTACCTCTCCCGCCCAGTTCAGGTCGAGGACGTAGCCGAACAGCGGTTGAATTACCGCAGCTCCTGCGAAAGCCCCCATGTTTATCAGGCCGGAGGACATGCCTCGCACCTCGGGTCGTGCGACGTCTCGTACGGTTGCGAAGGCGATCGGCATGGTGCCAACGTTGAACCCGATGATGAACGATATGGGCCAGAACGCCGTCAGCGGAGGCTTGCCGCCGTTCCAGAGGACGATGAGAAGGAACCCCACCAGTGAGATGAAAGTCGCTGCCATAATCGGTACGCGGCGGCTGTGGATGCGGTCGGATATGAACCCCAACGCCGATGTGCCTATGATGGCCCCTATGGCCGACACCAGAGCAAAGGACGCAGCGTAATCCCTGGTGACTCCGTACGTCTGCATGAGATATACCACCAGCCAGTTCAAGAAGAAGGTGGCATAGGAGCCATAGGTTCCCATCGCTACGAGAAACAGTGGCCACAGCTTCCTGTTGCGCAGCACTTCATGCATTCGCTGGCAGATCCCGGACTGCGGCTTGTGTTGGGCGCCCTCCTGTGACGCCTCTCCCTCTATCTCCGCAATGGAGGGGAGCCCAGCCTTTTTCGGGGAATCCTTGACGATGAACCAGTTCAATAAGGCCACCATCAGACTCACGACCGCCGCCGTTATGAATGACATGCGCCAGCCTATCGCAATTATGAGGAGTGCGAGGGGAGTAGCGGCAAGGAGCTGTCCGCTGTTGTTTATGGCTCCTGAGAGTCCGGTTACGGTTGCAACCTCGCTCGAGCGAAACCAGTTCATTATGACTTTCAACGCGCTCAGCCACGCCAGGGAAGCCCCAAAACTGACTATTACACGGCCGATGTACAGCACACCAAAGGTGGGAGCGAGTCCCATTATGACGCTGCCTGCAGTGGTGAGCACGAGGCCGAAGGTGATGGTCTTGCGTGGCCCCATCGTATCGGCGAATGTGCCTGATGGCAGTTGCATCGCCGCGTACACGTAGAAATAGACTGCCCCCAGGCTGCCGAATGCAGCGGCGGTGAGATCGAAATCGGCCATGATACGGTCAGCCATCGGAGCCATCGCTGCTCGGTGGAACAGGCCCACGGTGTGCGACAGCACCGCCACGAACCAGATACGCCACCGCTGCCGATAGGCCTTGGCCATCATCTCGGTCCAACGCGGGTGATTCGTTTTCAGCATAATCCGAATGTTCGAGCTTTCGGGCGCGGCCTCCGTCAGCGCGTGTCATGGGCTTTGGCCGCTTCAAGTGCGATACTTGCGCCACGCAGCAGAAAAGCGTCAGCCTCGCCCACCAGGAGCGCGCGATGTCCGCGTTCAATCAACCAGGGGATACGGTCCATCTCATTGATGAATGTTCCGGCGGCCTTACCGGTGACACGTGCCGCCTCACCGAGTCGCTCGTAAGCCGTTGTGTAATCAGCTTCGTCCCACCTGAGTGGACTCCCATAGCCCATATCATATGAGAGGTCGTAAGGGCCTATGACGCCGGCATCCAGGCCGGATACGGTGAGGATTTCCTGAGCATTATCGATTCCCTTGCGAGTCTCTATCAGTGCTACGATGAGGAGTTCCTCTTCCACGGTTGCGAGGTAGTTGTTGTCGATTCTTAGGGGTCGGCGGGGACCATAACCCCGTGTGCCTCGTGGAGGATACTGGCACGCGCGAACGATCTGCTCGGCATCCTGTTGAGTCTCCACCATCGGGGCCACGACTCCGTAGGCGCCGAGATCGAGAACCCTCTTCACGTCGATATCACTGTGGGTGGGAGGTCTGACTACAGCAGTGCATTCCGTTCCCTTCACTGCCTGCAGCATTCGCTGCACCATCTCAAGCGATAGTGGGCCATGCTCCATGTCCAGTATCAGCCAGTCGAACCCGAGATGCGCCAGCCATTCGCACACATCCGGGTGTGGCAATCCGACGAATGCGCCGACGATGCACTGTCCTGACCTTAGCTTAGCCTTTGCATGATTCTTCATTTATGCCCCTCATTCATTGACAGTGCGCCCTCTTCCGGACTCACCGCACGTTCTTCGTAGAAACCCCTATGAGTTTGCACGTCAAAGGGGGATACTGTTCTCCGAGATCGGGTCCCCATTCGCAGGGACTCGGGGTGCCTGGCTGGGGATGTGAACATCGGCCAGGGAGCACGGTATCTGCAAAGGGAATTGCCGCTGCCACAGAAGCATATGTACGGCGTGTCGAAGCGCCGGTGCTTTCGTTCGAATGTATTGTACCCTTTTGTACAGTAGAGAACCAGCGACCCGCTGTGTGCAGCGTGGTGTATAATCGCGATGTTCGTGGACATCTTTCCAGGAGGAATGTCCGCAATTACTTGAGGCAGGAGGATCAGATATGGGCATTCTGGATCAGTTCAACCTTAAAGGGAGAACAGCACTTGTGACCGGCTCCAAGCGTGGATTAGGCAAGAGCATGGCGATCGGTTTGGCTGCTGCGGGGGCGAATGTCATCGGTGTAAGCGCGACACTGGAAGAGACGGGGAGCGAACTTGAGAAGGAGGTCACAGCACTGGGATGCAGGTGCGCCTGCTATCGCTGCGACGTGTCAGATCGAAATGCTCTGTACGATTTCATTGCCAGAGTGAAGGCGGAACATCCCATTGTGGACATCTTGGTCAGTAATGCGGGCACCATCGAGCGCAGGCCTTCAGCAGAACACTCTGATGAGCAGTGGGACAGGGTCATCGAGGTGAACCTCAATTCACATTTCATCATTGCCCGTGAGTTTGGGAAGGACATGCTCGCCCGCGGCTATGGCAAGATAGTTTTCACGGCTTCTTTGCTGTCGTTTCAAGGCGGGTTTACGGTTCCGGGTTACGCGGCTGCAAAGGGTGGCATCGCGCAGCTGACCAAGGCACTTGCTAATGAGTGGGCTGGCAAGGGCGTAAACGTCAATGCGATTGCTCCGGGCTATATGGCCACGGAGTTCACAACAGCGTTGATGAATGACCCGGTACGGGGCCCTGCCATAACAGCACGTATCCCTGCTGGCGGATGGGGCAAGCCGGAGGACATGCAGGGTGCAGTAGTTTTCCTGTGTTCCGACGCCGCCAGCTATGTTCACGGAACGGTGCTGCCGGTCGATGGCGGCTGGATGGGCCGCTGAGGTTCGGCTGCAGTAACGCGTGTCGTGCAAGCCTGTTGTGGGTGATCACAGAAGTGAGTGTGGTGTATGTAACACTCGAGAGGAGAAGACTATGAGTGAGCAGATTGCGGCAATCATATCTACGGTGAGAAAGCCGAAGTCGTTCGGTCGATCTGACACCTATACCCTGATTGTCACTGATAACCGCATGATTTTCGCAGAGATGACCAGTGACATGATGAAGGAAGCTGCAGTGGAGGCCCAGCGGCGTGGAAAAGAGGAGGGGAAGGGTTTCTTCTCCCGGTGGGGAGACCAGATCAAGGCCACGATGCGGTTCGCCGACCGGTACTGGCAGATTCCGCCGGATGAGGCACTCGCGGAAAGCAGCAAGAACTTCGCTATACAGAATGCATCGGTGAAGAAGATCAAGGTGAGGTCAAGAGACGATGCCGCCCACCCCGATGATGCAGGTCAGGCCTACACGGAACTCAAGATCGAATCCAACTCAGGGAAGTATGAGTTCAAGATCGACGGTCATGGTGCAAAGGGCATCCGTGAGTCGCTGCAGGGTATATTCGGAGGCATCGTAGGTAAGTGATCGGCTAAGGCGGGCACCGTACGGAAGACTTCGCACCGGTGCAGTTGCGTTGTGCAGCCGTTCGAAATGATTAGTCTTGCGGGCGGTCAGATGATCGCCCGTCTAGCTTATCTGGTGAAGTCAGCATCCCCCGCTTCAATCCAGTGAATCACCGTGACCCGATTGCTCCTCAGGTGATGAGCCACTCGATCTTTTCCACCCTTCCAGCCGCTCACTGACCTCCCGTTCGTAGCCCTGATCGCTTGGCGAGTAGTAGCGTTTACCCCGCAATCCCGGTGGCAGGTGCTCCTGTTCGACGACGTGACCTTCGTAGTCATGGGCGTACTTGTAGCCCTTGCCGTAGTCGAACCTCCGCATCAATCCTGTGACCGGGTTCCTAAGGTGCAATGGCACCGGTTCGTTTGGCCCCTTTCGTATGTCTTCCTGCACGGCTGTGTAGCTGGTATAGAGAGAGTTGCTTTTCGGAGCGGTCGCGAGATAGACCGCTGCCTGAGCCAGTGCGAGATTCGCCTCGGGAAGCCCCACAAAGTGTACGGCCTGCTGCGCCGCCATTGCGACGACGAGTGCGTTTGGGTCTGCCATGCCGACGTCCTCGGAGGCGAATCGCACAAGTCGCCGCGCCACGTACAGCGGATCCTCTCCCGCCTCGATCATGCGTCCAAGCCAGTAGAGGCCCCCATCGGGATCTGAGTCCCTCAGCGACTTGTGCAGTGCGGAGATGAGATCGTAGTGCTGGTCGCCAGCCCGGTCGTACAGCAGCGTCCTGCTCTGCATCGCCTCGCGCACCGCGTCGGCTGTAATCTTTCGGATTCCGCTCTCATTCGGTTCCAAAGCGCCAGCGGCAAGTTCGAGTGCATTGAGGGCAATCCTCGCATCTCCGCTCGCTACTGCTGCCAATTCATCCATGGCTGCGTCATCCACTCGAACACTCATCTCGCCCAGGCCGCGCTCTGAGTCCTCGGCGGCTCGCGAAAGGATGACCCTGAGATGGTCTTCCGATAGTGGTTCCAGCTTGAAGGTGCGTGCTCTTGAGAGCAGGGGCGAGATAACCTCGAACGAAGGATTCTCGGTAGTAGCACCTATGAAAGTTACCGTGCCATCTTCCACGTACGGCAATATGGCGTCCTGCTGCGCCTTGTTAAAGCGATGTATCTCATCGATGAACAGGATGGTGCGCTGTCGCGAGAAGCTTCTGCGTTTGCGTGCTTCATCAATAACCCGGCGAAGGTCCGCCACTCCTGCGGTGACGGCGCTCATCGGGGCGAAATGCGAACGCGTTGTGCGCGCCACGATGCGTGCAAGGGTTGTCTTGCCGGTACCGGGTGGTCCCCACAGGACTATCGATGGAAGTGTGTCTGCTTCGATGCTTCTGCGCAGGACCCTTCCCCTGCCGACTATGTGTTCCTGTCCTACGAATTCGTCGAACGAGCGGGGCCGCATGCGTGACGCAAGCGGTGCTGGCCCGGAGTCGTCACGAGTACCATCATGCTTCCCGGACGGTGCAAATAGAGGGCCATTTCCGCTGGTATGTGCCATCCGTCATCCTGTAGATCCGGTTGTCCCGTGCACGGTAGGGAAAGAATCCGTCATCTGATCATCGCTGACGATCAGCGTACTCCATAGCCCGTTTGTTCGCACTAAGTATGTCTCGAGGATCTTCCAGACAGCATATCAGCAGGACACATCCTGACGCGTCATTCAGGGTCGTGGGAAGCTCACTGTGTTGGTGTGCTGCGCCCAACCACCGTCGACTCTGAGGGACTCTCCTGTGATGAAGTCCGAAGCATCACTTGCGAGGAACATCGCCGCACCTGCCAGGTCGTTCGGCTGTCCCCACCTTCCCAATGGTGTGCGCTCTTCGACGAACTCACGTAATCCGGGCAGATCTCGCTGTGCTGCCGTGGTCAGGGGGGTCACAATCCAGCCTGGGAGAATGCAATTGACGTTTATGCCTTCGCGCGCCCACGCAAGAGCCAGGGAGTAGGTCATCGAGAGGAGTCCCATCTTGCTGCACGCGTAGAGCAATGCCTTGCCGATGCCGAAGAGAGATGTCATCGAACCGATGTTGATGATCTTCCCTTTGCCCTGCTGTTTCATCGCTGGATACACTGCCTGGCAACAGAGGAACGCACCTTTCAGGTTGGTGTTCATCACAATGTCCCATTCTTCTGGCTTATACTCCTGGGGCATCTTGCGTATGTTCATTCCGGCGTTATTGACGAGCACATCGATTCTGCCATACTGCTCCATTATCTTCGCAATACCGTCGTCAATGCTTGTCTTATCACTCACGTCAAATGATACTCCGGAAACCGGGACCCCGAACCGGGATGCAATGTCATCCACCGCGGCAGCTGTCTTCGCCTCATCGCGTGCTGCCACAATTATCGTGCTGCCTTTTGTCGCCAGAGCATCTGCGATACCTTTGCCTATGCCGCTGTTGCCGCCGGTAATCACGGAGACTCTCCCATCAAGATTGAACAAGTCGCTCATGGTGTTCAACTCCTCCTCACACGTGCTGGACCGGAAGCAGCCTTAGGCTGGCCGATGCCGGTCGCCTGATTCTCCAGTGTACACCATCAAAGATTACGTCGGTACCCATCCGCATACCTTACGCCATGCGTTTGAACACTCGTGAACCCGTCCAGAGTAGTGCAACTGCTGAAAAGGCTGAATCCAGTTTACCGCACCGTCACTCCGCGCGTTCCGAAGGGAGTCAGCCTTGGCCATAGGGATGATGTGTATCGAACGCTTCTGCCATCGATGTCATGTGCCACTACGGAGACTGTGCGCACTCTGGTGTCGCGTTTCCCTGTGCTTAGCGTCCATAGAAGAATCGCAGTGGGCGAAGCAGGTACCAGACCTCTTCAAGCTTCGAGCACTCATCGTTCGAGAGCGAAAGCTCCGTTGCGGCGATGTTGTGCTCCACATGTTTCAGTGAGGTAGCGCCGATTATGATTGAGGTGACTGCCGCGTTTGTGAGTATCCAGGCCAGCGCCAGCTGCGCCATATCTTTGCCGGCACCCTCAGCGACTGACTGGATCTGCGCAACTGCGGCGAAGTTGGCTTCATTCCAGTAGCGCTCATAGTACATCCTGCCCATCGCGTCGTTGGCGAACCGGGTACCGGCTGCCGGCGCTTTGGCGAAGTCGTGCTTGCCGGTGAGGAGTCCGCCGGCGAGCGGGTTGTACACGCATACCCCGAGATTCTCCTCAACACAGAGCGGCAGCAGCTCGTATTCGATATCCCGGGTCAGCAGATTGTATGGTGGCTGGACAAGGTCGAATCTGGCGACGTTATGCCTTTCACTTGTCCACAGGGCCTTGCAGACTTGAAACGCGCGGAAGTTGGAACATGCGAGATAGCGCACTTTGCCCTGTCGCACGAGGTCGTCAAACGCCCGCAGCGATGTTTCGATCGGTGTGGTGTAATCTGGAAGGTGCGCGTAGTAGATATCGAGGTATTCAGTATCCAGCCTGCGCAGACTATCCTCAACGCTCTTCTTGATGTGTTTGCTGGACAGACCTATGTCGTTAGGGCCGGCGCCTACCTGAATGCCGACCTTGCTGGCAAGTATGACGTCATCTCTCCTGCCTTTGAGGGCTTTCCCGACAATTTCCTCCGATTTGCCCTTTACGTACATGTTCGCCGTGTCGATGAAATTGACTCCCTTATCGATTGCGGCATGAGTGATCGTGATGGCGTCGGCCTCGCTGACCTGATCGCCAAATGTCATGGTGCCAAGGCATACCTCCGAGACCCTCATTCCGGTTCTGCCCAGTGTCCTGTACTCCATGAGACGCAAATCCCTCCTCTCTTCTGTGTCTGTGGGAAGCGTGTTTCTTCACGCGGAAGCTTATAGACGCATTACTGGAGTGTCAACCAGAGTCTGTGCCAGAGTCTTGCTAATCTCCGTGGAGGTGGATCTTCGGCATAGCTGAGGACCTGGTTGCCAGGAGCACCATCACAATGCCGGTGACGAGGACGGCCTGTACTATCAGGAACGCCGTGTTGTAGTTGCCAGTGATGTCATGCAGTACTCCACCGAGCCAGGGTCCTATAGCGCCGCCGACCGAGATTGCGAGGATCAGCGTACCGTGAATTGCCCCGTAGTTACGTCCATGAAATCGGTCGGCAACCGCTGCGAACATTGCCGGCGGGGTCACTCCGAGTCCCCAGCCTGTTCCTGATGCGAAGACGATCGGTATCATCGTCGATGTTGGGTCTGGTGCTACGTTGAGCAGCATGATACTGAGGGCGATCGACAAAGAGCCGGCGACGAAGAATGGTACCCTGCCGAATCGATCACTGAGCAAACCGGATACGTTCCCGATTGCGAAGGCCACTCCGAATACGCTGAACATACTGGCCGCCGTCATCGGATCGTAACCCACGTCCTGCAGCAAATACACCTGATGAGCGATGACAACCTGTTGCGAGAAGCCCATATTGCAGAATCCTGCAACGAGAAAGAGTTTGAATGCACGTGTGCTCAATGCATCGCGCACGGTCCACTGGTGTTTATCTAGAGTCGCGGCTGTTTGTCCATTTTCAGCGTGAAGCCTATGGCCCCTGTCTTGATGCTGCTGATCAAGCAGAGACTGTTGCTGCGGGCTGCGGCGCATAAGGAACAGACTCAGCGGGACAATGAGAACGATGGCTGCCAGACCGATCTGCAGGTAGGACATACGCCATCCATACTCCGAGATCAGCCACTGGAACAGAGGAGCGGAGACAAGGCTTACTCCGAATCCCGCTCCAAGGAGGCCGAAGAGCATGCCTCCCCTCCTGCTTCCAAACCAGTGAGACAGAACTGATATGAGAGGCGTGATGCCGATGAGGCTCAGGCCTATGGCGACTACTATGCCGTAGAAGAAGTAGAAGAACCAGACGGAGTTGGCCAGGCTGCACAGGGCGATGCCACCTCCAACCAGCAAACCACCGGTCGCGAGTACGTACCTTGGGTGGAACCTGTCGGCAAGTCGTCCGGCGATGGGTGCAAACATGCCATAAGAGAGTAGCGTCAGTGAGTACATAAGCGCCGTACCGCCGCGCGTCCATCCGAAGTCGAACACGATGACCGGATAGAACACAGAGAACGTGTTTCGCATGGCATAACCCAGCAGCATTATGGCGAATCCTGATGCCAGTACCACCCAACCGTAGGAGATTGCCGGTCGCCTCACGTAATCAATCACCCCCCTCCCGTATGCAGTGCGTTCAGCTTGGCGACGGGTCTAAGCTTGCCGGGCGCTATCAAGGCGACCAGCAGTGCGCCAGTGACCAACGCAGCGACTGCTATTGCTATCGCGGGCGCGTAACTGCCGGTAAGATCGTGCATGTAGCCTGCGAACCATGGGCTGAACGCCCCACCGATTGAGAAGCCCATCACCATGAATCCCTGGATCGCGCCATAGCTGGGTCCCTGGAAGAGGTCGGCCACCGTCGCGAAGAAGGTCGTCACTGCAGCTCCCATGCCGAGTCCGCAGAAGAACATCGAAATGAACGCGAGCCACGCCTGCGACGGGTCGCTGATGATGAACAGCAGTGAGGTGGCAGCCGCCGCTACAAGACAGCTGGGTATCAGGATGCGTTCGCGACCGTAACGGTCGGACAGGTTGGCCATCAGGTATCCGATTGTTATGCCTACGCCGTAGAGGCTGAAGGAATTGGCCGCGAGCTGTGGCGTAAATCCGCTGTCGCGGAACAGGTAAACGCTGTGAGCGATGATCACCTGTTGGGATAGTCCCATGAGACAAAGGTTGAACCCGAGCATCAGCCAGAATTGCCTGGTAGTCATAGCGCGTCGCAGCGTCCAGCTTGTACGCATCCATGCGGTCTCCATCTGTGCCCGGGCTGATCCTTCACGTGGTATTGTGGGGACCGGTATGCCGTCCGGTGTGGTTCTCTTCTCTTCCGGCGTGCGTCGCACCAGGAAGGCCACAACAGGAACCGCAATAGCGATGGCCGCAATTCCCATGATCAGGTAGGCCTGCTGGCGCCCGAGGCTGGAGATCAGTGACTGGGCGATCGGGGAAGCCAGCAGGCTCAGGCCGAAGCCCATATTGAAGATGCCGAACGCAAGTGCACGTCGTCTGACAAACCAGCGTGCGATGAGTGCGCTTAAAGGAGTCACTCCGGCCATGCTCAGTCCGATCGCCGCCATTGCTCCGTAGAGCAGATAGAACTGCCATTGCTGTGTCGCCAGACTGCACAGGGCAATTGCCCCGCCCATGATGCAGACGCCCAGCGACAGCACAAATCGGGGATTGAATCGATCCACCAGTCCGCCTGCGATGGGTGCGGCGACACCATAGATCACTATATTGATGGAGAACATCAGGGCGGTACTGCCGCGCTCCCATCCAAACTCATCGACCAGCACCGGATAGAAGACCGCGAACGTATTGCGCAGTGTGTATCCGACTGCCATCAACATGAGGGCGATCGCGACAATCGCCCACCCGTAGAATAAGCGTGGACGTTCACTCATCTCATCATGTGGGCTCGCGGGCGATGACGCAAGGGCATGCTGAGGACTCTCCTGTGGCACATCCACGAAAGGCTGCCGGAAGACGACGGGCCCGAACCCGATGCAGTATAGCATCTGGTTCGGGGCGTCTCAATCGAGTTTCAGTGAACTGGATCTTTCGGCGGCATCACTCCCGTCGCTGATGGCCTGAGAGGTTGCCCTATTCAACCTCGAGCGACACTCCGGGTGACGTATAGATCAGCACGGTTCGTATTCTCGAGACTGGAAGGGGCAGTATGCGCGCAAGCGCCGCCCTGTAGAGCTCCATCTGTGAACGGTACAGTGCGCCATGCGTTGAAGCTTGTGCGGCCGCTATGTCGTCTGTCTTGAAGTCATATATGGTCGCGGCCTGAGGCATCCCGTCAGAATCCGTCCGTATGACCACGCGATCGAAGCTGCCGGTAATCCATCGGTCATTCAGCACGACGTCAAATCTGCGCTCCCGCCAGAGGACCGTATGACCATCGGGCCGTCGTAGCGCCTCGCGCACCTGGGGCAGCCGCATCGCACGTCGGAAGTGCGCAAGTGCGCGATCGCGAATGTCTGTTTCAACCGTGGTGGTTGCACTCCATTCCGTTGTCATGGCCTCAATGTCCAACTCATCCTCCCAGTGAATCTCTTGCAACAGCCTGTGCACCGCTACTCCTTCATCCAGTCGCTGTCTCCGCTCCGGATGAAACAGTGCTGCCGCTGACGCCTCCAGAAAATCCGTTTCAGAGGGGCGCATAGCGACGAGGCTTGTCCGCTGTGATGGCCTGTTTGAGAGGTCTGTGGGGGCGGCTATGCGTGAGCAGACGGGTGCTGATTCGGGACGGAGAGGGAAATCATCGAACCAGCGCTCGTCTTCCTTGCCGCCCCCAGCGGAGTAGAGACAGGTGAACCACTCTCCGCCGATCTGGACGGGTCTGCCTTGTGCTTCTGTAGGCTTCGTGGTCCCGACCAATCGATCCTTGACCAGCGCCGGCTGGTTGAAGGCCTCGGAGTTTTTGCCAGGAAACGAGGTAACTACGTAGAGTCCCCGTTTTGCGCGGGTCATGGCCACATAGAGGAGGCAGAGCGACTCGAAACTGATATCTGCGTCCGTGTTTTCTATCTCGTTTTGTAGCGTCGCATCGCACTCCGCTACAGCTCTCCTGGGAACCTCCAGGGCCCATCGTGGCTCCTGTGTGTCGGTATCGCGGTTGATGATGAGACTGAGGTCACGGGCCCGCAGCATGTTGTGTTTGTCCAGTTCGGGCAGGATTACCAGGTCGAACCCCAGTCCTTTGGATTGGTGAATCGTCATGACGCGCACGGCGTCGCTAGTGCCTGTCTCTCGGAATTCATGCTTCTCGATATGATCCAGGAAGCCGTTGCAGTCGACGCTGCCAGTATCATCGTACTCGCCTGCAGCGCTGAGTAACTGTTCGATCCTGAGGCGGCCGAACGCATCTATCTCGTGTACCCTCTCCAGGCGGCGTGCCCAATCTCGAAGAGTTCCTTGAAATCCCTCGGTTTGAATCTGCTGCAGCACATGCACTGACAGCGAATCGCGGTTCAGCTGCGTGTTATGCAGGACGCTGTTGAGCGGACTCATCTGGATATGGCGCCATGCAAACAGGTCGCCTGGATGTGCCGCACAGGCGACAAGCGAGAGCAGCACGGTGACTATCGGGTTATCTTTGATCGCAGCCCGACCCTCGTGGATGATGATGCTGTGGGGGAGTTGTTCCCTCAGGTAGTTCACGAGCGCCTTGCCCTGGGGATTTGAGCGAACAAGAATGGCGGTTGATAGACCTCGGCGAACCGGTTGTATCTCCTGCAGCAATCTTGCTACGACGCGATACCTTTCCTCACTGCCCGGCGTGATCTCGCCGCCATCACATGGTGGCTCTATGACCGTTGCGTAGCCTTTCTGGGGCACGTGACTGTGTGCACATTCGTGCCTTTGCCAGAAATCGTTCCACAGAGTAACCGTTCGCTCGGGGATGGGCGATGTGGCCAGGTCGTCGAACACATCGTTCACGATGTCGATAACGGCCTGGCATGAACGGAAGGAGCGTGTGAGAGGAATAAGCTCTATCCGGCCGGGGTAACGGTTGAGGGGCACGTTGAACAGACGCGGATTTCCTCCACGCCATCGGTAGATTGCCTGTTTGACGTCGCCGACGTAGAAGAAGCTGCGGCGGCCACTTGGATCCTGAAGGACCTCATCGACAAGGTTGCTCAAAACCTCCCATTGGAGATCGCTCGTGTCCTGGAACTCGTCCAGCAGCCAATGGTTCAGGTGGCCATCGAGACGATAGTCGATGTACAGACGGTTATCCTCGCCATCCACGCTGGAAAGTACCGCCTTGCTCCCTGTCCTATTGTCCTGTGCCAACAGGTATTGCGCATCGACGAAGCTTATGGTTCCGTTTCGCCTCATTGCCCTGTCATACTCACGGTCGTAACTCGTAAGCATCTGATAAATGCCCTGTGTTCTCTCTAGTGCCGACTGGATATCCGTCCGAATAAGGTGGGTGACGAGGGTGAGTACGTGCCGCGCCATGTCTCCGCACAGGTCATGCCGTGTGCGGTTGAGCTTGATGCTGCCGGTTCCTGCTCGGAGGTCATCGATACAGGGACACAGCTTCTCGAACAGGTATTTGATCTCCTGACTCCAGGGAGAATTCGCGGTATATCGTGATGCAGCCGCGATGAAGACATCCCATCTCCTCCCCGCATTATCCGACAGTTCCGACTGGCCGAGCAGTCGCCTCAGGTCCGAAGCTGCGTAGTCTACATCGATTGGTGTGTCGAGCCAGGGTGTGCCGTGCGGCCATATCACCTCTCTGTGTCCCCACAGGTGCGGATGCGGGAGAGCACGAATATGTGTGTGGTACTTTGTGACGAACGCGGTGAGGTTCTCTTCCACCTGCTTGTTCTGGCGACCCAGATTCGCCTGCTTGAAGGCGGATAGGAAATCGCGTTGGGTGTGGCGGTCACTCGAGTCCTGCCGAAAGATGCCATCCATTATGCGCTGCTGTACGGCTGCTGCTACTGCTCCTTCCGTGTCCATCAGCGTGAATCCAGGTGGAATCCCCAGTTCGAATGGGAAGCGACGCAGGATCCTTGCTGTGAAGCTGTCAAGTGTCTCGACGCGGAGGCGGTTCAGA
>PUON01000058.1 GCA_003552125.1 Dehalococcoidia bacterium
ATCAGGTTACGTGCCAGGTAAACGTGAAGATACTCGGTTCCGTACCCGGGAATTGAGTAGAAACCTCCGAGAGTCTCGATTGTTCCCGGAAGGTAGCCGATCTCTTCCTGCAACTCACGACGGACGCTGTCCAGCACCTCCTCGCCCGGCTCGATACCTCCTGCGGGCACCTCCAACAGCGTACGACTGACCGGGTATCGAAACTGTTGGACGAGAAGTACATTTCCGTTCTCGTCCACAGGTACGATGGCAACGCAGTCACTGTGTTCAACTACGTCCCTTGTGGTGATTGCCCCGTTCGGTTTTCTGACACTATCGATGCGGAGTGAGATTGCCGGTCCGCTGTACACCTGTTGACTTGAAATCTGTTGTTCCATATGACGTTTCTCTTCCGGGGGGCCGTGCTATTTCGGTAGCGAGGCATCCAGCGGGGCTATCTCCCGCATGAGGGCAAATTCGTCGCAGTCGGGAAACTTCGGGCAGTAGTAGCACTCCGCCCAGACTTTGTGAGGCAGTTGGGACCTTTCAACCTGAGTGAAGCCCTGCTTCTCGAAGAAACCGGGTTGTCGGGTGAGACAGTAGACACGTGACAACCCCAGGGATCGGGCCTCTTCCAGACATGCGTCCACCAGGGAAGCGCCGATTCCCTCATGTTGCTTGCTGTCATCGACCGCGAGCGAGCGAATCTCCGCCAGGTCCATCCAGTTCACGTGCAGTGCGGCGCAGCCGATGACGAATTCTCCATCCCTGATGACAAAGTAGTCTCGGAGATGCTCGTATATCTGGCTGAGTGCTCGCGGCAACATATCTCCCCGGTTCGCGAAGTCGTTGATAAGCTTGTGTATCTGGGGAACGTCGCCTATCCGAGCTTTTGTAACGTTCACGTCCGTGTTCCTCCAAGTTTCTCGTGCAGTGAGCTATAGAAGTATGTCCGGGGCCGGAGCCTCAAGAAGCGCGCCTTGTACTCACTGGCGGACACGGTGACGTCACTTCCACTCATAAGCGGCCTCTCTGTCTGTCCGTCGATACTCAGCACGATTCCGTCTCTTCCATCGGTTGTCAGTCGGATTGTGGAGGTTGAGGGTAGAACGAGTCCCTGTCGCAGGCCGAGATGACTGCAGATCGGTTGGACTATGATGTTCGTAGATTCGGGCATGAGCACCGGTCCCCCCGCAGCCATGGAGTATCCTGTGCTGCCTGTGGCGCTTGACACGATGACGCCGTCCGAGCGGTAGGTGGTGATGAAGACATCATCTATGCTAAGCGATACGTTCGCGAGCCAGACTGCGGTGCAACGAACCACTGCATCGTTCAGCGCCAGGAAACTCTCGCCTCCGCATGTGGCATGGAGCATTGCTCGTTCCTCAATCCAGCCCTCGCCATCAATGACCCGCGGCAGCATTCTGTCGACTTCGTGCTCGTTGATCTCTGTGATGAAGCCAAGTTTCCCGAGCTTCACGCCGAGAACCGGTTTTCCGAGGGGAGCAGTTACTCGGGCGCAGTGCAGCAAGGTGCCATCTCCTCCGATGCCGATGATGAGATCGGTACCGTCCAAAGCCCGTGCTGCCTCTTCCTCGTCCCAGGCAGATGCCATCCACGAAGAGACTCCGCGCGAAGTGAGATGTGACCGAATTGACTCAGCGAGAAACCTGGCTTTCTCTACGTAGGGCCGGTATAGCACACCGATACGGGTCATGGGTCAGGCAAGTGTACCATCGGCCCCGTACGTGGTCAAAGCAGAAGCCCGCGTGTGTGACCGTGGAAAACCTGCAGCGAGCGTTCCGTTCACTGCAGAACATGTGGCGCGAACATCAGCAGCGCGCCAAGAATGATGAGGATGGTACCGCCGATAGGTCTACAGTACTTCAGATAGCGGTCCGCGATCGAGGTGTTAAGCGCCAGCACGGCCGCGCTGAAGATGACGAGGTGGTCCAGCATGAGGAAGAACACGTACAGGAAAATGTAGAGGTAGTACTGCAAGGTTGTGAGCCCGGCGAGTGTCAACACTCGCGTAAATATGGCGGGCAGGGCCGCCGAGCACACAAACTCGAACGAGTTGACGATGAATGCCAGGGCGATGACCGAGATGAGCATCCCGATAGTGATGGGTGAGGCGGCAATGCTCTCGACGCGGGACATCGTGCTCTTGCGCTCTTCGGGGTCTACCACCTCGCATACTATCTGTCCGCGAGTCTTGATGAAGTCGTAGAAGTTGAATATTCCCGCGGCAAGCGCGACGGCACCGATGATGATGGTAACAGGTCTCGCGTAGCCGATGAGCAGGAACGCGTTGAGCCATGCCGTCATGAAGAGGAAGTTCAGCACGAATGATGCGAACACGAATGCTCCGACGATGATCCAAGCCTTCCGGCGGTCGTTCAAAGTCATGAGGATAGAGATGAGGTATACGAGGACCCACATAGCGCACGGGTTGAATCCATCAACAAGGCCGAGCACCACTGCGAGAGCGGGAAGCGAGTAATCGGCGAAACGAATCGTGCCGAAGACCGGGACAGTTACCTCGCCTGGGGGTTCCTCTTCAACAACCTCTCCTGGTTCTGCGCAGTGTCCTTCGAGACAGTCGACGATCGCCTGCTCGATGCGCTCTCCACTAGCTTCGCGGGAGGTCCATCCGGCGAAGCCTCTATTGCCGACGATTGTCACGGGGTAGTCGAGATCCTTCTCTGTGAGGTTGGTGTCCTGAATCAGCTCGATCAGCACGTCGTACTGTCGCGGGTCTGAGCTGTCGTGGTAAACGAAGTAGACTCGTTCATACTTGAGCGCCATCTCCTCGTTGAAGGATTCCTGTGCGCGGCATGCGGGACACCCCGGATGGTAGAAGAAGTGGATCTCCAGGAGGTCGACCCCATCAGGAGGGGGAGGAGGAGGTGGTGCCGTCACCCCGCCGATTGGTGAACCGGTGAACAAAACGACCGCAGCAACAACTGCGACGCCAATGCTGACATATCGTTTAAAACGGTCGCGCCAGATCCCGCGAAGCAGATTTGCAAACGCCTTCATAGTCGCTCAGTCTGTATAATCTGTCTTTGCGCTGCCAATCGGGTTTCCAGGGTTAACCCGGACAGAGCATCTTCTCATGAACATGGATCGCACTTGACAGTCGTCAAGGCCAATACTAGTATATGTGAAAACAGGTTCGGCAGGGAAGACCAGCAAACAGAAGCGTACCAGAAGCGTACGTACTGCGTCAAAGTAATGTGCGAGGATTTGAGAAGGAGCCAAAGGGGTGGTGAAGATCGGTATCGCCCCGGTTTTCTTGGTTCAGGCGTCATCCAACGGGGCGCTTTGCACGTTATACATGGATAAGCGGTGGGAGTGTGAGAAGTCAGTCGCGCGTTTTCGGCGACCGTGCGTCCGTGATGGACGTCGGAGATCGAGGACCGCGTAACCTGGTCTTCGGGAGTTCGAAACAGGTGATGTGCAATTATGGACGACATCTACTACTGGATACTTAGCGTCTGGAACACCCTCACGTCACGAAAGGGGATTATTGTAAGTCTCGGTGTGGTGGCCGCTGTGGTTGTGACTGTCACGACTGTGATCGCGGCGCCTTCTGATAACAATGGCCGGACCACTGACGAACAGCAGGCGGTCTCTGACCATGATGTATTCGTCAGCATGGAGCCTCCCAAAGCAACTAACACCGTGTTTGTTTCATCGGGCGTACTCGATCCGAGGGAGACGTTGTCGATCTGCGGAGTCGATGATCCGGGGATACTGCCTACGTCGCCATTCTTCTTTTTGAAGGAATTCGGCCGGGAATTTCGGTATGCGTTCTCCTTCGATGATCAGAACAGAGCGGATCTGAAGCTCAGATATGCCAATGAAGATGTGCTTGCAATGCGGCAGATGCTCGTCGATGGGGAGTATCTCTCGGCAGCCCAGCAGTGTCACAGCTATCAGGCGAACTTCTTCGCCGGCTTGACGTGGGCGGTGCAGTTGAAGAAGCAGGGATATGACGTTGACGCGTATATGACGGATCTCATCGTCTCGCACGAAGGCCACAGACTGGTCCTCGCTGAAGCTTTGGGGGTGGTGGACGAATCGTGGCGTGAGGCGTTTATTGGAGCTGTGACCTACACCAGTGCACCGCTGGAACAGGTCATCCACTGGACTATGGGGGAGAGTGAAGCAGTTGCGTTTCAGGACAAGCTCGCCAACGACTTCTCCTCTGTCGACCGTGACGTCTGGCTTCAGATCGACAACCGTCTGGGACTGGATCTGGAGCAGGCGGTTGCATTGCGCGACGTTATGGGAGACGATTCCCCTGTGGGTACTGCCCCTATCATCAGCAGAGTCACCCCGGATTCATTCGACATCGAACCCGGCGAGACGGTCAGCATCAAATGCTCTGCATCTGACCTTGCGGGTGGCGAGCTGTCATACGAGTGGCGCGCCGCAGAGGGAGTCCTGGGTGGCAATGGCGAGGCGACGATTGAGTGGACCGCTCCCGAGGAGCTGGGACTGTATACCGTCACGGTGGTCGTGACTGACGAACAGGGGAATAGTTCGCAGAAGTCAGTGAACCTCCGTGTGGGTGAACCAGAATCCGAGCCTGAACCTGTCTCGGATGGGCCGTTCTCGATTGAGGAGGTTACGGCCGAGCGTGCGACTGACATCGGAAGAAGCAATATCTCACCGTTGGCCATCGGACAGGATTGGCGAACGGCCGAACGGAGTGTCTATATACATAGTCCCATTCGGATTACGTGCCATGTTGATGGCGCAGCGTATGGATTGACGTATGATTGGCGTGCCGAGGGCGGAACGATCGAAGGTGATGGCGAAACGGTTATCTGGACTGCTCCCGGTCATGCTTCAAAGGCACAGGTTACTGTTGTGGTACGGAACGGAGCGGGAACTACTGAGACCGCAACGCTGAACTTCCGAATCAGTACATGCGCTCCGTGCTTCCAATGGTGATCGCCGTATAGCAGCGTGACGACAAGCGGAATCACATGGCCAACCTGTTCGCATATGTGAGGTGTTCAACAATGCAGCGTGCTCGCAGACTATGTGCGTTATCCGTGGCGTTGATCATGGTCGCCGTAGTATCCAGCGGGTGCGCGTCGGTACACGCTGCTCCCATAATTCAATCTCTCGAGTCTCACCTCCGCGTGATTGGACCCGGGGACAGCGTCGTTATCGAGTGTGTAGCGGTGGCAGAGGATGGCGGCGAGCTGACGTATGAGTGGAGCGCCGACAGGGGGATCATAAACGGAAGCGGTCCGGTGATTGCCTGGACGGCTCCTGAGCAGGAGGGCATCGCACGCATTACTGTCTCGGTGAGTAATGGCGCCGGTGATCCGGTAACCGAGACCGTTGCGGTCATCGTTCGTAAGAACGTTCCCCCTGCTATTCGTGGTCTTACAGCGAGGGATCCGTGGGTCTTTCCAGGACAGTCGACTACCCTTCACTGTGAGGCGGTTGACTATGATGACGATGAACTGACCTACACGTGGTCCGCGGATTGCGGCGAGATCACTGGCGAAGGTGCCAAGGTAACTTGGACAGCACCGGGGTTCGAAACCGAATGCACGGTGACTGTCGTGGTGGACGACGGTTTCGGCGGTCAGGCAACTGCTACTCTTCCCGTTGAGAGTTCCTTGCACGAGCCGTTACTAGTTACAGAGATGCAGGTCATCGCCGTGGAGGATCCGAACTACCTCATTGAATTCCGCGATCGCTACAAGATATTCAAGGGCGACTCCATGATAATCCGTGCGGTTATCAATGAGCCTGACCTGATAACCTCGTATGAGTGGACGCACGAGTGGATCGATGCAGGGATAACCAGCACCGCGAAGTTTCCGGTCGGAACCGATCGCATGGTGTTCGAGTCAGGCCCCGATCAGATCCGGTGGATTTCTCCGAGGGAGAGCGGCGACCACGTCATCACGGTGACTGCCTGGAGTGAAGGAGGCAAATCCGCAACACGCAGCATCGGTGTTGTTGTCGACACCTGCCCCTGCTCTTTCCCCAATCGTGATTAGAGCGAGACTTGCTGATCGAGAGAGGGGGCTGACTGCCATGCTGTCAAGCCCCCTCATGCTTTGACGCTGTGACCTTTTCTGCCTCACTTGGAACTGCATGTCACGGCGTAGGGCCAGGCCATTATGCTTCCATCCATGAAGCATACATCCTTGAAACCCTCACCTTCGAGCATGCGTTGAGCCTGATAGGCGCGAATGCTTGTGCGACATAACGTGACGATACGGGCGTCCTTGGGCAGAGAGCTAACGGATTCGCGAAGCTTGTTGAGAGGAATAAGCTTGCACTGACATGCGTCGATATGAGCGTCTTTCCATTCCTGCTCGGATCTGACGTCAAGCAAGACAAAGTCTTCTCCCCTGCAGATACGGTCGTTTATCTCGGCCGGGCTGACGCTTCTGGCCTGCCCAGACCTCTTATTTCGGATCACGTTGGCTGCGTGGTGCAGGACGTCCATCGCACCATTGAACGGCGGTGAGTACGCGAGATCGAGGTTGGCAATGTCATCCACCGTACCGTCGAGAGAGATAGTTGTAACCAGTACGTCCGTTCTTTTCGCCGCGTCTCCCTTGCCCACTATCTGTCCGCCAAGCACTCTTCCTGTAGCGTTGTCTGCGATGAGCCTGACCGTAATCGTCTGCGCACCGGGATAGTAGCTTGCCCTGTCGTATCCCGGAATGAGCGAGAGAACAGGGCTGAACCCGGCTTGTTGTGCCTCCGTCTCGGTAAGGCCAAGCCGCGCGACGTTCATGTCAAAGACCTTGACGATCGTGGTTCCAAGTACTCCCGGGAAGCTTTCGCAGCCGCCTGTGATGTTGGTGCCGATAATGCGTCCGTGTTTGTTCGCCGTCGAGCCCATGGGGGCCAGTATGCGCCGCCCGCTCACTCTGTGGATGTTCTCGACGCAGTCTCCTCCGGCATAGATATCCGGGTCATTGGTTTGGAGATACTCGTTAACTGCCAGTCCTCCGGTCTCACCGATGGTGAGCCCCGCGTCCCGACCCAGTTCGACGTTGGGTCGATATCCGAGTGCCAGAATCACCACATCAGCTTCGATAGTCTCCGTGTCAGTGATTACACGCCGGACATGTCCATCGTCGTCCCCCTCGAGGCTTGTTACTTTCTGCCCGAGGAACAGTCGTACACCCTGTGTGGTGAGTTCGTTCTCGACGTGTAGAGACATCTCAGGGTCAAGAAGTGCCGGCAGCACTCTATCGAGTGCTTCGACCAGGCTCACTTCGAGCCCACGAGCGCTGAGTGCCTCAACCGATTCCATTCCGATCAGCCCGGCCCCCACAACGACGCCCTTTTGTCGGGACTTATGTTCCAGTTCTTCCAGGATCGCATCGGCGTCGGCAAGCTTCGTAAGCGTGAAAACCCCGGCAAGGTCCTTGCCGGAAAGGGCTGAAGGTATCGTAGGCGTCGCTCCGGTCGCCAGCACAAGCTTGTCGTATGGCAGACGTGAAGTCTCTCCCGATGCCAGATCGACTATCTCAAGCTCGCGTACATCCCGGTGGATGCGTGTGGCTCTCGTGGCGGTGAGAACCTCTATGTCGGACACATCTCTGAAGTATTTCGGCGTCCTGATCAGCAGTTCTTTGCGACTTGAGACCTGGCCCCCCACATAGTAGGGGAGGCCACACGATCCCTCTGATACGGTCGTTCCCTGCTCGACAATCGTTATGTACGCATGCGGGTCGCAACGGCGTGCCCTGGCGGCCGCCTTGGGGCCACACGCCATACCGCCGACCACGACTATCCTTGTACGGTCCACCATTTCAGGCAGTCACCACCTGGGTTACTCCGGGCACGCGTTCCTTGATCACCTTCTCGACTCCGAAGCGCAACGTCATTGTTGACATTGGGCAGGTGCCGCAGGCGCCCGTAAGGCGTACCGTAACCGTGCCATCTTCCACGTCAATGAGTTCGACATCGCCACCGTCGGCCTGTAGTGCCGGGCGGATGTCGTTCAGGGCTGCTTCAACCTGTTCTCGCATGTCTATATCCTCCCTTCTGTCTGTGTCATACCTGGGTCTTCCACGACATAACCAGGACGCAGCCACTGTTTGCCCAGTATGGTGCGCACGTTGTGCGCCTTCAACAGTGGTCCATCGTCCTGGTCCTGTTCAAACGCACCGAATTCTCGCAATCCTGCCCTGCCTTGTCAATTTGTGAGACTGTTGCCGAGCGCGTTGCGCCTTCGGGCGCACGACTGTACCATAGTTTCATGTGCGAGCGGACAGGTCCGGCTGCATCGTGTGAGGGAATGGTGCTGGTGCTCGGTATCGGCAATGCCATGAAGGGTGATGATGGTTTGGGTCCTCTTGTGGTGACGCGACTCATCGCGAGAGGTGAAGCGGCTCGTGCGCAGGATAACGAGGGGAATTATCGACCGCGCGTGGTTGCGCTGGATTGCGGCACAACCCCTGAGAACTACACGTCTGTGATCAGGCGTTTGCAGCCGCGGTTGCTTCTGATTGTGGATGCAGCCGAGATGGGACTGGAGCCAGGCGAGTGCCGCGTCATTCCTCGCGATCGTGTTGGTTCGCTCGGGCTATCCACACACAGCATGCCGCTCTCACTCTTTATGTCGTACGTAGACGACCTGGTGGAGCGCATCGTCCTCTTGGGCGTGCAACCGCATTCCATGGCTCTGGGTGTGGAGATGTCCCCTGAAGTTGCCGCTGCGGCGGAAGATCTGATCGATTGCCTCGTACGGTCGGGCATCGATGGTATTCCCGTGCTGGCCTAGGCCTTGTTATCTGTGACAATCATGTCGTCGGCGTACTTGTCGTAAGTCGAGAGAAGGAATTCGTCTGTCATTGAGAGACAGTTCACCGGGCACACGTCATTGCACTGCGAGCAGAAGCAGCAACGGGCCATGAATATGCGAACCTTCTTGTCTTCAGGCAGGAACTCGATTGCTTTGGTTGGGCATATCTTCACACACAACTGGCAACCGATGCACGTCTCCCGGTCGTAGCCGACCTTTCCCCTGAAACCGGGAGGCGTCGGCACCGGAGGTATTAGAATGCTGCTGTCCGCTGTGACCTTGACAAGAAAAGCTGTCGCGGAAGCGGGTGCATGACTGGCAGGGAAGCGGTTCGTTGCCGGCTTGCTGAATAGTTGGCGTAACAGGACTTGCAGTATCCTCATGTTGTACTCACTCAAATAATCACGTCAACCCACAGCAGCAACAGGCCGATCAGGCTGATCGTTGTCATGGCTATGATATAGAACGTGCCCGCCTGGCTGACCTTGAACCGGGCCATGGCAGAGCGTACGAGAGCCACCGCCACGAACATGACCAGGAAGACCTTCACCAGGAAGAATAGTCCATCCAGAATCGCAGCACCAGCCATGCTGCCAACGCCCGCTACAGAGCTCATGCCGTAGGGGAAGAACAGTGCAACGACGAGCGCGAGTACCGCGAAGCCTCGAATCGCGTTGCCCAGGTAGAACAGTCCCAGGTTCCTGCCGGAGTACTCCACCAGCAGTCCCCCCGCGAGCTCCGTCTCGGCTTCAGCGATGTCGAAGGGAATGCGTCCCAGTTCACCCGGCGTTACCGCAATGAGTGCCACAAGCAGGAGAAACGCGCCGACGAAGCCGACAGGGCCCACAAGATCCCAGATCGGGTATTGTGCCATGGTCGCAAGGGAGAACGCGTTGGCATCAGTCACGTGGGAAATCCGCCACGCGAGGCTCACGATGGTGATCGAAAGGGGGAACTCATATCCGATCATGATCACCATTTCCCGCTGTGCGCCCACCGACGCGTAGGGCGAGCTCGATGCGAAGCCGCCGGCAACCAGGGCGAGAGAAGGTATAGTCAGCAGGTAGATGACCAGGATCGCATCTCCTGAACCCTCGAACAGGGCCGGCTGCCCAAACAGGGGAATGTAGAGCAAGAGCACGGCAGCCCCCATTACGCACAGTATGGGGCTGAACTGGAACAGCCAGCGCAGTGAACCGTTAGGTATGATGCTCTCCTTCATCATCAGCTTGCTGACATCCCTGAATGGCTGAACCACAGGC
>PUON01000077.1 GCA_003552125.1 Dehalococcoidia bacterium
CACTGCGCCGTTGGCTGAGCCGATGAATACAGCCTGGGTTTCCTCTTTCGGGTAGAGGTTGACGACTGCTTGTGAGATATCGTCCGCACGAATCGACTCGACTTCTTCAGGCGGGACCGTCTCGGTCCAACCGGTAAGCGCGTATATCCGCTGGCCGAGTCGCATGTCGAGCTTGCCGACCACCAGTTCTATCGGTTTCGCTCCGGGGAGTGCTCCCAGGCCGGGAAAGTCCTTACCGGAAAAGCAGTTCGACAGTGCCTGCAGCATGCCCCATCCGGAGTCGAACTTGGCGATGTACCTGGGGGCTTTGGCCCCTTCCTCGGAGCTCTTGTGCGGAAGAGCGGGAAGGGATGGTCTGCATTTCGGTGCCCTGACGTACTTCTTAAGGGGATTACGATCCATAAGCTGTGTTCCTTCGCGACAGCGATGCTATTGTCCGGCTACTACACGTGGCCCATGCCGTTCTCGTGATTCTTGCTTCTCCTCTTCTCGCCCAGTCAATCGCTATTCTAGCATCGCAGTCCTGAGGCATCGGTCGTTACGCGTATGTGCCGGAGCATCTCCACTGGCCGCTATGCTCGCTTTCGAGTTATCATGCATCGGTCTTCACGCGGAGAGAACCACAGGCTAATGCTTTGAGGCGCAAGACCCGCAGCTGATATTGCAGCTTGTACCGGGCCATCAGTTCTCCAATTCGAGAGACTCGGTTCTCGATTCTCACTGTAGCTTCGCGTCGCCTGTCCTAAGGGATGCAGTGTGCCCGTTTCTCTGTCTTCACCCTTGTTGCCGTGCCTCTTACGTGGTCGAGTACACCTGCGAGTCGCCGGCGCGAGTCACTGCTATTGGATCAACTCCAACAGCCTCGGAGAGAAGGCCCAGGCAAGAGCACCGGCGGCAACGGCATACAGCAGTGCAACCTGGATATTCTTGCGCACAACGGCACCTTCTCTGCCCAACAGCCCGACAGTGGTCAAGACGGCGACCACGTTATGGATGCAGATCATATTGCCGGCAGCGCCACCGACTGCCTGCAGTGCCAGCACCGGAACTGCGGGCAGGCCAGTTTCACCGGCAGTGTTGTACTGGAAGGCGCCGAACATGATATTCGAGACCGTGTTGCTGCCGGAGATGAAGGTGCCAAGCGCACCCACCAGTGGAGACATCAGATACCAGAACCCGCCCGCAATCTCTGCAGCGCCGTGAGCCATCACTATCAGCATTGAGTCCTGGTCGGTAGGATCTCCAGAGTTCATGAAAATGAATACCATTCCCAGCGCGAATACAAGTGCAACCGCTGCTGGCCCAACCATCTTGAGAGTACCCCTAACGACACGCTGGGCGCGTCGTCGGCTGAGGCGATAGATAATCGGCAGGAAGACTGCAATCAGAATGAATGGCACAATTCCTGGATTGTAGAGCGGGGAGATTTCCTGGCTGATTTCCGTCCCGAGTATGTTGTTCCATCCGACGGTGATGGATTGCAGCAACTCCGTCAGTTGAAAATACTCCAGACGGGTTATCAGAAGCAGCACCCCGATTACGATGTAGGGAAGCCATGCCTTCCCTGCGCTCATGCGCTTCTGCTCTACTCCTGCTCCTGCCTCGATCTCCCCTACCCATTCTTCCGGCCAGTCCTTGCGGGGAGGGAAGTCCCAGGTCTCGCGGGGGACCAGGAAACCTCTGGAGACGGCGAATATAAATACTGGAAGGCCGATCAGCGCGCCAAGCAGCGCGGGCAGCTCATAACTGACCAGGGTGGCGACAAGCAGCATCGGAACGGTGAACACGCCCCCGGCGAATATGGCCAGAGGCCATATAGCCAATCCTTTTCGGTAAGAACCTTCCGCAATCCTGGTCATGATCATTACTATCGTGAGCGGAATGAATGTGCCTATCGCGAAATGAAGAAATCCTGCGAACGCGCCTACTTCCCGCAGGAAGGTGGTGAAGGTCGCCCCATTGGGAAGATCAACGAGGTTGCGGATCGGCTCGAAGCCACCCCAGATTGGAACACCAACGGCTCCGAACGTCACTGCGGTACTGTCTCCGATCAGAGTGGCTACCACCGCAATAAGAGGCGGAAACCCAAGCCCTACCAGTAGCGGGGCACCTACAGCAGCAGGTGTGCCAAACCCTGCTGCCGCTTCGAGAAAGGACACCATGAGCCATGCGATGAGGATGACTTGTACTCTTCTGTCCCTGGAGATAGCTGTCATCGAGGCACCGATGCTTCCTATGGCGCCACTGACTCTAAGAAACTGCAGTATCAGGAGCGCTCCGAACACAATGAGGAGGATGTCAAGAGCGTTAATAAGTCCGCCCAAAGATGCGGCCGTGAGCCACCTTAACGGCATGCCCCATGCCAGCCCCGCAATTAACGCTGCGGACAACCAGCCGATGGGCATGGCCTTCATCGCAGGCCACGACAGGCCAACCATCAGTACTCCCACAATCACAATGGGAAGTCCGGCAAGAACTACCCGCGACCACTCAACTTCCACAGGCCACTTCCTCCATTATGGAATCCTGGCTACATGGTTGCCACTGACGGATTGAATCCCTTCCAAATTCTGAAGACTTCATCGAGTGGGTCTGAACGCGCGGCGCAGTGAGCGTGTGAATAACACTTCACCGCGCGCCGGAAGAATCCAGCTCTTCACTCAGGTGCCAAAAGAACTCGCTAAACGTGGGAAACTGAAAGATGACATCACCCAGGACTTGATGCGGCAGGCGAGCTCTGATGGCAACTGAAGCAATATGTATCCACTCGCTCGAAAGTGGGCCGACTGCAGCGGCGCCTAGCACCTCGCCAGTATGCCGTTCCACCACCATCTTGCACACTCCGGACCAGTCGGTCTGGTAGGTGTATGGCCGGTCGAGTTCCTCCATTGGCAAACTCGCAGTGAGAATTTCGATGCCCTGCTCCCTGGCCTGTTGTTCGGTCAGTCCGACGGCGGCTACTTCCGGATCCGTGAACGTCACCCGCGGAATAGCCCGCTCGTCGAGTGGCCGCCACAGTCCCAGGATGTTGGCTGCGACGCATCGCGCATGGTAGAGGGCTCGATGTGTGAAGAAGGGTGGGCCGACGACATCACCGATAGCCCAGAGACCGGTGCTGGCACGCCCGAACTCGTCCACCGCCACTGCCTTCCGCGCTTCAATCCCTACGGTATCCAGGCCAATGTCGGTAGTGCGGGGTTTCCGTCCAACGGCGATGACGACCTCATCAGCTCTTGCATTCGATCCATCCGACAACTCGGCTGCCTTTCCATCGGCGTGTTTCGTCAATCGTTCCACCTCTACGCCGAGGCGCAGGTCGATTCCATCGGCTTTCAGGGCCTGCAAGAGATGCTCGCCCAACACGCTTTCCTCGTTGCCAAACAGGGTTGCGGCGCGCTCGATTATCGTTACTGCAGTACCGTAGCGCTGCATCATCTGTCCTATCTCGACAGCTACCGGTCCGCCGCCTACGAACAGTATGCTGCGTGGTATCTGTGTGACCGAGACTATGTCGCGATTCGTCCAGTAACCTGTATCGACCAGTCCCTCGATGGGGGGAATGAGCGGTTCCGAGCCCGTGGCAATTACGATGTCAGGAGCGGTGAAGACGCGATCTTCTGATGTCACTGTCCCCGGACCGTTGAGTCGGCCCTCCATTCGAAAGAGATGGGCTCCGCGCTCAGTGAGTCGATCTGCCAGCATGGAATCATCATAATGACGTACCGCTTCGTCGCGATAGTCTGAGATCGCACGCCAATCGAGCTCTACAGATTTCGTTCCGAAACACTTGACGCTCTCACCCCAGAGCGCTGTGGGCCTCAGCAGGGTCTTCGTTGGATTACATGCCCAGTAGCCGCACTCTCCCTGAACTCGCTCACGCTCCAGTGCGGCTACCTTCTTGCCCGCCGCGGCGAGTCGATGTGCCAGCGCCTCTCCAGCAGCTCCCGTCCCAATAATGATTACGTCGAATTTCTCCGCTTCGTCCATGAAACCACCCCACTACGTGAGCCTTACCCTTGCGCGGCATCGAAGGAGGGGTAAGGCTAGAATGAACGGTGAGTCCTGTCAAATGATTAACAGGGCCATACGTCTGTCTGTGTGATATGTGCGCTCCGGTATCGGCGCTCTCGTGCATACTGTCTTGGCGAGCATACGGAGTGGGAACGCCTGGTGTTCAAATTATTCCAGAAGCGACGCATTCCTGACGTTCCGCATGGCGATCGTCCTCTATCATGTGGCTTTCGCGCGCACGCAAGTAACTTGCGTCATGCCCGCTGCGCTCGCTATTCTCGGTGTATGAGGCTCTCTACACTGGCTCAGTTTGGAGGAAAGGGGGGTGTATGCCGTCAGAAAATGTGAATGAGACCATTGAGAAGCTGGCGAAGAACTACGTTGAGGCATCGCGGAAGTACCATGAGTTGCTTGAAAGATTCGTTGAAGGCGGAGACTTGAATCCCGGAGAGGCTGCCGCGAAGCAGAAGCATATTCTTACTGAGACGAGTCTCGAGCATCTGGACAAGCTGAATGCTGAAGTCGCTCAAGCTCGCGCACGGTGGCATGAGGCCGTTCGAAAGAAGCTCCAGGAATAACCGCGGTCATTCGTCTTGGTGATAGAGAGGGATGCTGAGGGGGTGACGCACCATGGCGAACGGTCAATGCTGTTTCGCCAGCACGGGCTGTGGCGGCAAACGCGTTCTTACATGCGCATCAGATGTGAGGTTGGTGTCATCGTTGGTGCTGAAGGGCACCAGTCGTAGCGGTCACGTGAAATGTCGGCTGGCTCGAGGATCCTGATGCAGAAGAATGCCCCAGGTGTCCTTACAGCTTGTATTCCGACTCAGTTTCCCGAGGACTTCCGTCTCTCTTGTCCCTCAACTTGGAGGTCTCAGGACTCGATTGACTTAATCCCTCGGAATCGCTGGCCCTTTATTGCTGCTTGGTGACCTGGGGCAATGCCACTTTAGCCCACGCATAGAAGGCTTGTCAAGGCATGCTCAGCTACGGTGCAGAATAATCGCATGCGATTTCCTCTTGTGTAGAGCGGTGGGACGGGTTGTCTCGCTCGTTGCTGTTCTTGCATGGCGGTTCGTGCGCGTCCGTGGATAAGATGCGGGTACGGGTTTTCGAAACCCGACATTCCGGACGACCTTCTGCGACTCTGCGCACTTTCGTGCATCCGTGGTGTGGCGCCATCTGCCGCGGCGCGAATCCGCACAGAGAAGATTGGGCTTGATATGGAAAGTGCCGGAGGGGACGATGCGTCGTCCCCTCCCAGGAATCTCTACGACTTATGCAGTCTTGGACATGACCAGCTTGGGGCCGGCTTCTGACTCGTGAACATCGATGGTGATACCATCGAGCTTTTCAGCGAGGGCGGTTTCCACGATGAGCACCTTAGCGCCTTCGTGCTCGACAACCTGGTCGCCTTCCTTCTCCTGGTCCACTCCGAGGCCAAATTCATCAGGGCCTACCAGTGCCAGTCTAAGCCCGGACGAGGGCTGATCTGCCTCGCCTTGTGCATCAAGGGCCTTCTTCAGTTCTTCTCGAGCGCGCTCAGTAACTTCCACCATTTGCTCGCCTCCTTATTCGGGCTCTCCGCCCGATTCTTTGTGCGGAGTCCCCGCGCGACTGAACCGACCCTGATGACACGAAACACTGAGGGTCGGGGCTCGTCCCCTTCCCGCTCAGAATCCCTGGCCACCGGACGCACAGCCACGACCACTGTTCGGGCCTGCGGTTCCTCCCGGCCAATTACCCTACCTTAGCAAACGTGCATGGGGGGTGGTCAAACGCCGATGCCTCTGATCGGGGAGGTATCGTGAGCACCACCTTCCGATTGCAGTATGCAGTGCTCTTGGGTGGCTGTTTCGTCAGTAATGCCAGTTGTCTATAATGGTCTCGAGCGCTCATTGACAGGAGTAGAACCTATGGCAGTGGGAGGCAGAGAACGGTTCCGGGGTATCTGCGAGTTTGAACGAACCGGCGAGTTGATGCTGGTAACCCCGTACTTTCACGATTTCTGGACGGAGACCCTGGATGAATGGGTCTCACAGGGCGCGCCGCCGGAGATACGTCGCGCCCGCTTTCGCGGGGAGTACTTTCACCTGGACCACATGCGCATGCTTCGGGAGATTAAGCTGGGCCTGTTTATGGACAAGGTCATCGATGTCCATGGCGCGCCGTACGTGTATGGCATCCCGCCGATCGTCCCGGAGTATGAGACGGAGGTTCTTGAAGAGGATGAGGAACACGTCGTAATAATTAACGCGGGCGGACAGAAGCTGCGTGCCTCGAAGAAGCATCCTGAGAAGATGCCCATGTACCTTGACTTCCCTGTAAAAGACCGGGCGACGTGGGAAGAGTATAAGAAGCGACTCGATCCCGCGACTCCCGAGAGGTGGCCAGCGGACTGGGATACCTTTGTCCAGCGCATCAACTCGAAGGACGAGCCCGTAATATTGAACGTGGGAGGACTCTTCGGCTACATACGGGAGTGGATGGGGGTGGAGCGAGTGCTGTACCTTGTGTACGACGACCCCGTGCTGACCGAGGACATGATGGAGCACATGACCTATCTCCAGCTCGAAGTGATAAGGCGCGTGCTCGCGGATGTGAGGATCGATTGCGCCATGTTCTGGGAGGACATGTGCTTCAAGACGGGGCCACTCATCTCACCGAAGATGGTGAAGCGTTTCATGGTGCCTCGGTATAAGAAGGTCACCGATATGCTGCGATCGGCAGGCGTGACGTCGATATTCGTGGACAGCGACGGCAACCTTGACCATCTCATTCCACTTTGGCTCGAGTCGGGTATCAACGGCTTCTGGCCCTTGGAGTGTGCGGCTGGAAATGATGCCGTGGCTCTGCGCAAGCGTTACGGCAAGGACATAATTCTTGCAGGCAACATCGATAAGCGAGCGTTCCTGAAAACTGAGGACTTACTGCATAACGAGATCATGGGAAAAGTGCCGTTTCTGCTGGAGTCGGGCGGTTACTTCCCCTCTGTGGATCACCTCGTGCCGCCAGATGTGCCGCTGAGGATGTACCAGTGCTTCATCAACACGTTGCGCGAAATAGCCGGGCTCGAGAAGGTATCCTGGTAAGAGATCACCGGAGAATGAGAAGGGGGAGGCTGATTCAGCCTCCCCGTTGTGTGTAGTTGTGGGTCTTCTATACCGTTAGGGGAAGAGCACTAGCAGACCGCGTTGTCCGGGCTGAGGATGCCGTTGGGGTCGAACAGCTTCTTGATGCCGCACATTAGTGCTCGCGACTTCGGATCGAAGCTCATCTCCATCTGCTCCAGCCTCGTCTTGCCCACACCGTGCTCTCCGCTTATGACGCCGCCCAGCCTGATAGCCGCCTCGTAGATCTCCTTCTTTGCGTCCTTTAGCAATCCCTTCTCCTGGTACTCCCAGAACATGTTCGGATGCAGGTTGCCGTCGCCAGCATGGCCCACGACCGGGATAAAGATGCCGTACTTCTCCGCTACCTTGTCGACGGCGTCAAGCATCTCAGGGATTGCAGCGGGTGGAACCGTTACGTCGAGCGCGTCACAAACCTTCGGTTTGACGGCATTGCCGACCTCGCTTCTGATCTTCAGGATTTCACCCTGCTCGGCTGTAGTTTCAGCCATCAGCACGTCAACGGCGCCGTTCTTCTCGGCGATCTCCGAGAGCTGTTCACACATGCCGTAGAGCTGGTCCTCATTCGCCTCGGCCATAATGACGATGAGCTGGGCTGAACCCTTCTTCGCAGGCCATGTCATATTCACGTGTGCCGCCGTGTCCTCCATCAGGGACTTCTCCGTGTACTCGATCGCCAGCGGGATAATGCCGGCCTGCAGGATCTTCGGCACTGTTGCGATAGCTGCACGTCGGTCATCGAACGAAATGACGAGTGTTGCAGTGGCCCCGAACTTCGGGTAGAGCCGCATTGTGGCTTTGGTGATAATGCCGAGTATTCCCTCGGAGTCGATAATGAGGTGCATCAGGTCGAGTCCTGTGTTGTTCTTCAGCAGCTTGCCGCCCATCTCGACTATCTCGCCTGTGGGCAGGACCACCTCCAGGCCCTTCACGTAATTGCGGACTACGCCGTACTTGACCGCCCGGGTGCCACCGGCGTTGCAGGCGATCATGCCACCCACCTGCGCCCCCTCATCTCCAGGATGTGGTGGGAAGAGCAGGTCGTTCGCCTCAACCTCATGAAGGAGATGCTCGAGAGTTACGCCACCCTCGGCAACGACCATCATATTGTCTTTATCGACCTCGATAATCCTGTCCAGTCGCTCAAGGGACAGGACGATACCGTCTTTCGTGGGCACTGCCGCCCCTACAAGACCTGTGCCGCCACCACGCGGATAGACCGGAGTCCTCTCTTCATTTGCAAGCTTGAGTACTGCGGAGATCTCCTCGGGGTTGGCGGGCTTGACCACTACCACGTTTTCGGCGGGCTTTGGAAGAACTCCGAGGTAGGTCTCATCCGCAAGGTATCCCTGGATCTGGTCGCGTTTCGTGACGACGTAGTCATCGCCGACTATACGCTTAAGGGCATCAACGTTTATCATGTCGGCACCTCCTTAGCTATACGTGAAGATACTCCCATTCGCCGTGGGAACGGCGTACATGGTGCTGATTGTGTGGAGCTTGTGTGCTGCCCAGGGATTGTGCAACTGTCTGCTTCCCAATGACCATCGGCCGCTGGCGGACGGCACTCAGTGGTCATCGACTGTTTGGTATGGTAACGATTTTGAGAATGCTTTGCAATAGACTCCATGTGGAGGCGTTGAGGCAGACGCAGGAAAGTGGAGTCCGGCAGGCACTTCCCTGACAGCAATGCACTTGCGAGTGTACGACCTTCCTCTCTCTGTGCGGATCGGCCTCCCTCGCAGAGGGCTGTTTCAGAATTACCTTCGCGTTGCAGTGTCAACCCGGGAGCAGTGGCTGCACTATTCTGTACCGTACGGTCGCCCTCCGGAGTCAGGCGTTTGTTTCGATGTGAGCAGAGTTGTTGCCGCTGTATACCGCTCGGATGTGAGCAAGTTCTCCCTCATCATCCACCCTATCCGAACCACAATACGATTACACAGCCTGGCGATTCGCTGGTCACCGGGGGGAGCGTTCTAGTCGTACGCCGCACCGGTTGCCTATCCGTGGCACACCTGTTGCCGCAATCAGAGCACCGCCGGACGTACTCCGTGCAATATGGCTTCGCGCCTTCTGCGGGTCCAATTGGTGCATGATCTGCCATCTGTGTCTGGCAGCCGGTGCTATAATCGAACGTACCACTACTCGAGGTCGCAGTGACGCGTATGAACCTGTCAGCCGAACTGGACAGATGGCTCTCGCCGGCAGCCCGCGCTGTCCTGATGCGTGTGGGCGCATGTGCAACCGACCTCGGACACCGGGCGTATCTCGTTGGTGGGCCTGTACGCGACTTGCTCCTCGGGCGGACTAGCTACGATCTGGACGTCGTGGTTGAAGGCGATGCTCTGTCGGTGGCACGTGCGGCGACCCCGGAGGAAGGCCCTGCACCGGTCGTTCACTACGCGTTTGGCACAGCGACCATTCAGGTGGGAGTATTCCGCATCGACCTGGCCACGGCGCGCGATGAATCGTATGAGCGCCCCGGTGCGCTGCCTACAGTACGGACCGGAACCATCGAGCAGGACCTGATGCGGCGCGACTTCACGGCAAACGCAATGGCGCTGGGGCTTGATGGCGAGCGCCGTGGTGACCTCGTCGATCCGTACGGTGGACGTTCAGACCTTGCTCACGGGTTGTTGCGCATACTGCACGAGGCCAGCTTCATCGATGACGCAACGCGAATCCTGCGAGGTGTTCGCTACGAACAGCGCTTCGGTTTCGCTTTCGATGGTCGCACCCTGCGGCTGTTGCAGCGCGACGCGTGCTTTCTCGACACCATAAGCGGCGACCGACTGCGGCATGAGTTCGAACGTACTGTCGCTGAAGAAGAGCCTGAACAGACATTGCTCCGCCTCGATTCTCTCGGTGTGCTGCGTGTGATTC